>DATJUL010000001.1:0-13693 GCA_035502295.1 Allostellaceae bacterium
TACCGACGCCCACGGAAAATTCGAGTTTCCCGCCAACCAGGACGGTTTTTGGAGCGCCGAGGCGCGCACCGGCACGGAAGTCCTCAATGTCATGGTGCGGGTCGGCCACGAAAGACAGCCGGAGAAGCCGCTGTCGCCCTATTGGGTGTTCGCCGCGCTGGGGCTGCTGCTGGCTGCCGCGGTCGGCTTGCGCATCCTGCGCGCCCGCGCGCGGCGGCCGCGCCCGTGATGCGCCCGGCCGAACCCGACCGCGCAGGTCAGTCCGGCCCCGGCGCGGAACGCGACCACGGCGGCGCCAGCGCCAGGATGCGCGCATAGACCGGGCAATCCTCGGCATGCGCGCCCGGCAGATAGCCGAGGCTCATCAGGAATTCGTGCACGATCAGGCCGCCGGTGAAGCGGAAGTTCTGCCGGAAGAGGCGGGTCCAGTCGTCGAGCGGCCGCGGATGATGCGCCTCCATCCAGGCGTCGAACGAGCCGTGCGAGTCGCGCAATTCCTGGATTTTGCGGGCGTTGGCGATGACCGCCTCGATCTTCTGCCGGTTGCGTACAATGCCGGGATCGGCCATGAGACGCGCGATGTCGGCGGCGCCGAATTCGGCAACCCGGTCAACCTCGAACCCGGCAAAGGCGGCGCGGAAGGCGGCGCGCTTTTTCAGCACGGTCAGCCACGACAGACCGGCCTGGTTGATCTCCAGCGCGAGACGCTCGAACAGCACGGCCTCCTCGCTCGCCGGAAAACCGTATTCCGTGTCGTGATAGGGCCCATGCAGCGGATGGCCGGGGGCGATCGCGCAATAGCCGCTCATCGCGGCGCGCTCAGGCCAGCATCATGCGCATCGGCTCCAGCGTGCGCTTGAAGGGGTGCAGCACGAGGCCCAGGATCTCGAGCGTAACGGCGCCGAGCAGGGCTTCGTCGCCGGGTTCGCCCAAGATCACCGGCGTCGTCCCGTCGCCCTCCTTGAGGCTCAGATGACATTCGGAGACGGCGCGCGACACGCTTGTGCCGTCCGCCAAGGTGAACTCGACCGTGCGTTTCGCGGTGAGGCCGAGCGCCGTCCACACATCGTGCGGCACGAGGCTGTAGGTGGCGCCGCTGTCGACGAGAAAGCGCACGTTCGCGCTCCCGCCGGTCGGCCCGGTCAGCGTGCCGTCGACATACGTCAATCCCACAGGCTGCCTCCCTGCCGCAGCGCGCATCGCCGCCGATCATCGCGGATCGGCGCGGCGGGCGCCAGCCGCTTCAGAGGTAAGAGGGGCCGCGATAATTTGCCCATACCCGGCGGATGAGCAGGTAGATGGCGAGCCAGACGATCGCCGCGAGGACGGTGTTCAAGGCCAGCTTGCGGCCGAGCAGCGGGCGGCGCGGCGCGCCGGCCTGATGACCCGGCTCGCCCGGCTGCGACGGCGTGACCCACAATGGCAGCGTGATAAACAGCGTCAGCCACCAGGTCATCAGATAGCCGGTGACAAAGGTGAACCAGGTCATTTTTATCGGCGCGTCATTGCGAGCGCAGCGAAGCAATCCCGAGATTGCGTCGTCGCCGCGCTCCTCGCAATGACATCATTTGCTACACCTGCTCCAATTCGATCAGCGTGCCGCAAAAGTCCTTCGGGTGGAGGAACAGCACCGGCTTGTCATGCGCCCCGATTTGCGGTTCGCCGCTGCCCAGCACACGGGCGCCGGCGGCCTTCAGCCGGTCGCGGGCGGCGATGATGTCGGGGACCTCATAACACACATGATGCATGCCACCCGCGGGGTTCCGCTCGAGAAAGCCGCGCACCGGCGACGCGTCGCCGAGCGGCTGCAGCAGCTCGATCCGGCTGTTCGCCAACTCGACAAATACCACCGTTACGCCATGCGCCGGCAGGGGGTGCGGCGGCGAGACGCGGGCGCCCAACGCGTCGCGGTAAAGCGCGGCGGCGGCGGCGAGGTCGGGGACGACGATCGCGACATGATTGAGCCGGCCGATCATGTTTCCCTCGCATCCCGGTCATTGCGAGGAGCGCTGCGACGAAGCAATCCGCAGGATCATTGCAACGGGATTGCTTCGCTGCGCTCGCAATGACTTGCACATTACAGTCGCACGAGCTGGATGTCGATCAACGGCCGCTTGCCGAAGCGTTCGCCGACGACGCGCCGCACGGCGCGACGCGCCACATCGCGCATGGCGTTGTCGTCATGGCGCAGCGGCGCCGGCAGCCCCTCGACCGCATCCGACAGCGCCTCGCGCATCTCGGAGGCGGGATCGTCCGCCGCTTCGGCAAGGCCGATCAGGCTGACCTGCGGCGGCGCCGCGAGATGGCCGCGGCGATCGACGACCAATGTCGCGACGACACTGCCGTCATTGCCGAGCCGGCGGCGCTGCTGCAGCACCGCGCCGCCGATCGGCAACAGGCTCTTGCCGTCGCTGCCGATGCGGCCGACGGCGATCTCGTCGATAACCGTCGCGCCGCCGCGGTCGAGGCGAACGAGCGCGCCGTTCTCGACAACGAGCGCATCCGGCACCTGGCATTGCCGCGCCAGCGCGGCATGGCTCCGGAGGTGGCGCGCCTCGCCGTGCACCGGGATCGCGACGCGCGGCCGTACCATCTGGTACATGCGCACGAGTTCGTCGCGGCAGGGGTGGCCGGAGACGTGGACGAAATGGTCCTCTTCGGTGACGACCTCGATGCCGAGGCGGATCAGCGCGTTGTGCAGCCGGTTGATGGATTTTTCGTTGCCCGGAATGATGCGCGACGAAAAGATCGCGACATCGCCCTCTTCGAGCGTGACGTTGGGGTGGTCGTCGCGGGCGATGCGGGCGAGTGCGGCGCGCGGCTCGCCCTGGCTGCCGGTGCAGATCAAGAGGATTTTGTCGCGCGGCACATAGCCGGCCTCGTCCTCGCTCAGAAAGCGCGGCACGTCGGCGAGATAGCCGTTGTCGCGCGCCGCCTTCTCGATGCGCCACAAGGAGCGGCCGACCAGCGCCACGTCGCGGTCGTGGGCGCGCGCGGCCTCGGCGATCGTCTGCAGGCGCGCGACGTTCGATGCGAAGCAGGCGACCGCGACGCGGCCGTCATAGCGGCCGATCAATTCGGTCAGCGACTGCCTGAGTTCGCCTTCGGAGCGCGAATGGCCATCGCGCAGCGCATTTGTCGAATCGCAGACGATCGCCAGCACGCCCTCGTCGCCGACCTGGTTGAGCCTTGCTTCGTCGGTCGCGTCGCCGATCTGCGGGTCGGGATCGAGCTTCCAGTCGCCCGTATGCAGGACCGTGCCGGCCGAGGTGCGGATCACGACCGCATTGGGTTCCGGGATCGAATGGGTCAATGTGACGAGTTCGAGATCGAACGGGCCGATCGTAAAACGGCCGGACATCGGCACGGTCGTGATCTTGACCTGGCTTGCCAGCTGCGCCTCGACAAGCTTGGCGCGCAACAGCGAGGCGGTGAACGGCGTCGCCCAAACCGGGCATTTGAGCTGCGGCCAGAGATAGGGAATGGCGCCGATATGGTCTTCGTGCGCATGCGTCGCGACGATGCCGAGAAGCCGGTCGCGGCGCTCGACGATAAAGGCGGGGTCGGCCATGATCACATCGACGCCCGGCTGGTGCTCCTCTTCGCCAAACGTGACGCCGCAATCGACGATCAGCCACTGGCCGCGATAGCCGTAGAGATTGAGGTTCATCCCGATCTCGCCGGAACCGCCGAGCGGCAGGAAATAAAGCGCGTCGGGGTCGTGTTCGTCGGCAGAGTGCGGCATTTTCACTGTCATTTGTTGCGGTTGAAGCGGTAGATCAGGCGCAGCCCCCACAGCGTCAGGTCGGCATCGACCGTGTCGATCCCTTCGGTTGCGCCGATGAACAACGGCGCCAACCCGCCGGTTGCGACAGCCGTCATCGGCAGGCCGAACTCGCGTCTGACGCGGGCGATGAGGCCGTCGATCAGCCCGACATAGCCCCAGAAGATGCCCGATTGCATGCACGCGACGGTCGAGGTGCCGATCACCTTCTCGGTGCGCGCGACCGGTATGCTCGGCAGCTTGGCCGTCGCCAGCGCCAGCGCCCGCAGCGACAAATTGGGGCCGGGCGCGATGATGCCGCCGCGGAAATTGCCGTCCGCATCGATGACGTCGAAATTTGTCGAGGTGCCGAAATCGACGACGACGACCGGCCCTTTGTAGCGGTCATGCGCCGCCACGGAATTGCAGATGCGGTCGGCCCCGACCTCTTCCGGCCGGTCGACGAGCGCCCGCGCGCCGAACGCAACACCGGCGTCGCCGACCATCAGCGGGTCGCTGTCGTAATACCGCCGGCACAGGGTGACGAGGTTGAAATTGGCCTCCGGCACGACGCTGGCGATTGCGGTGCCGTCGATGTCGCGGCGCCCTAAGCCGTCGAGGCCGAGCAGATGATCGAGCCAGACAACGTATTCGTCGGCGGTGCGGCGGGGGTCGGTGGCGATCCGCCAGCTCCCCTTGCGATCGGCGCCGTCCCAGATCGCCATCGTGGTATTGGTGTTGTTGGCGTTGATGGCGAGCAGCATCGGGCGTCCTCAGGCCACAGGGAAGATGTCGCCGGCGGCGATGCGGCGGCGCCCATCGGCGGCGTCGAGCAGCAGCGCGCCATCGGCGTCGAGATCGACAAAGCGGCCGTGGAGCGTCGCCCGATCGAGCCGCACGCGGATCGCGTCGCCGACACCGGCGGCGCGCTCGAGCCAGGCTGCACGGATCGGGACAAACCCCTCGCTGCGCCAGCGCGCCGCCCACAATTCGTAACGATCGACGAACGTTGCAAGGAATTCCGAGGCCGAGATGTTGCCGCACCCCTCGGCCGCGAGCGAGGTCGCGGGAAATTCGACGTTCTCGGGTGCGGCGAGGATATTGACCCCGACCCCGATGACGACGAAATCGACCGTTCCGCCGCCGCCCGTTTCGCTTTCCAAGAGGATGCCGGCGACCTTGCGGCCGCGGGCGAGCACGTCGTTCGGCCATTTATAGGCGAGCGGCAGCGCCGGCCCGGCCAGCTCGCGGATCGCGTCGCCGAGGCCCAGCCCCGCGACAAAGCCAAGCTGCGCCGCCGCGGCCACTGGTCCGCCCGGCCGCGCGATCAGCGACAGGTAGAGGTTGCCCGGCGGCGACACCCATTGGCGGCCGCGGCGGCCGCGCCCGGCGGTCTGCTCTCCCGCCCACACCAGCGTGCCGGCGGCGGCGCCGGCGCGCGCCAGCCGCTTTGCCTCGTCGTTGGTGCTGCCGAGGCGGTCAAAGGCGACGAGGCGATAGAAGGCGGGCAGCGTCAGGTCCGCAGCCGCCTTCATCGCACAAACAGCGAGGCGGCCGCCGCCTGCGCCGGACCGACGATCGGATCGGGATGGACGATGAAGAACATCGTCAAGACCGCGGCGACGAACAGCACCGCCGCCAGCTCCGGCGCCAGCGGCCGGTCAAAGGCGACGACCGGCTCGTCGAAATACATGACCTTGACGATGCGCAGATAATAATAGGCGCCGATGACGCTGGTCACGACGCCGAACACGGCAAGCCCGACCAGATGCGCGTCGATCGCGGCGAGGAAGATATAAAGCTTGGCGAAAAATCCCGCGGTCGGCGGGATGCCGGCCAGCGCGAACATGAAGATGCCGAGCGCCAGCGCGAGCCCCGGCCGGGTGCGGCCGAGGCCGGAGAGATCGCTGATGCCTTCGAGCATCTGCCCCTCGCGCCGCATGCACAGGATGATCGACCAGGTGCCGAGGTTCATGACCAAATAGATCGCGAGGTACACGAGCACGCCGCGAATACCCTCGGCGCCGCCGGCCGCCAGCCCGATCAGCGCATAGCCGACATGGCCGATCGAACTGTACGCCATCAGCCGCTTGATATTGGTCTGCGCGATCGCCGCAACCGCACCCAGCAGCATCGAGGCGCCCGACAGAAACACGATGATCTGGCGCCATTCGACGATGAGGCCGGCGAACGGCCCGACCAGAAAGCGCACGAAGAGGGCAATGGCGGCGATCTTCGGCGCGACCGCAAAGAATGCGGTGACCGGGGTCGGCGCACCTTCGTAGACGTCGGGCGTCCACATGTGGAACGGCACCGCCGCGCACTTGAACGCGAGGCCGACCGCGACAAACACGATGCCGATGATGAGGCCGTTTGACGGCGCCGGGCCACCGGCGGCGCCGAACAGGTGCGCCAGGCCGACAAAGCCGGTCGTGCCGGCAAACCCGTAAATCAGCGAAATGCCGTAGAGCAGAATGCCCGAGGCAAGCGCGCCGAGGACAAAATATTTGAGGCCGGCCTCGGTCGACTTGGCTGAATCGCGGTCGAACGCGGCGACGACATAGAGTGCCAAGCTCTGTAGTTCGAGGCCGAGATAGAGTGTGATCAGGTCGTCGGCCGAGACCATGACCATCATGCCGGTCGTCGCCAGCAGCACCAGCACCGGAAATTCGAAGCGCGCCAGACCGTGCTCCTCGTTGTAATGCAACCCGATGACGATGCTGACGGCCGCGCCGATCAGCACCAGGACATTGACGAACACGGCAAACCGGTCGGCGATGAACATGCCGTAAAAGCTGACCTGCCGGCTCCCTTGAAACACCGCCGACAGCACGAGCACGGCGATCAGCGCCCCGACCGACAGCCAGGAGACGAGGCGCGTCGAGTGCTCGCCGCGAAAGACGCCGAGGAGCAGCAGCGCCATCGCGGCGCAGGCCAGCACGATTTCCGGCAGCGCCGGCAGCAGATCGGGAACGGGGAAAGCAGGCATCGTTGCGGTGCCCCGTTATTCGTCATGCCCGGCCTTGAGCCGGGCATCTACGAGCGGTATTGCGTGGATGGCCGGGTCAAGCCCGGCCATGACGGGTTGGGACCGCAGCAGGGCCGCCTCGCGCGCGGCGTGGACACGCTGCACGACATGATCGACCGAGACCCGGATCGGGCCGAGAAACGAATTGGGATAAACCCCCATCCACAGCACGAGCGCGAGGAGCGGCGCGAAGACGAGCTTCTCGCGCCAATTGAGGTCGAGCATGTGGCGCACATCGGCGCGGGTGATCGTGCCGAATATGATCCGGCGATAAAGGTAGAGCATGTACATCGCGCCGAGGAACAGGCCGGTCGCGATCAGGAAGCATTCGAGCGTCGAGACCCGGAACGTCCCCAACAGGATCAGAAACTCGCCGATAAAGCCGCTCGTCCCGGGCAGACCGACCGAGGCCAGCATCATGCACATGAAGACAAAGGCGTAGGCCGGCATGTTGTCGGCGAGGCCGGCATAGCGGTCGATGTCGCGCGTGTGCAACCGGTCGTAGACGACGCCGACGACGAGAAACAGCGCGGCCGAGACAAGACCGTGGCTCAGCATCTGGATGATCGCACCCTGCATCGCCTCGCTCGTCACCGCAAAGAGGCCCACCGTCACAAACCCCATATGCGCGACCGACGAATAGGCGATCAGCTTTTTCATGTCGGTCTGCACCAGCGCGACGAACGAGGTGTAGATGACCGCGATCGCCGACAGCGCGAACATCAGCGGCGTGAAATAGGCCGAGGCCAGCGGGAACATCGGCAGCGAGAAGCGGATGAAGCCATAGCCGCCGAGCTTCAACAGGACGCCGGCAAGGATGACGGAGCCGGCGGTCGGCGCCTCGACATGCGCGTCGGGCAGCCAGGTATGCACCGGCCACATCGGCACCTTGACCGCGAACGAGGCGAAAAACGCGAGCCACAGCCAGGTCTGCAGATGCGCCGGAAAGGTATGGTTGAGCGCCACGGTGATGTCGGTCGAGCCGGTCTGGTAATAGACCGCGATGATCGCTAAGAGCGACAGCACCGAACCGAGCAATGTGTAGAGGAAAAACTTGAATGCGGAATAGATCCGCCGCGGACCGCCCCACACCCCGATGATCAGGAACATCGGGACCAGCACGCCCTCGAAAAACACGTAGAACAGGATGAAGTCGAGGGCGCAGAACACGCCGATCATCATCGTCTCTTGGACGAGGAAGGCGATCATATACTCGCGCACTTGGCCGTGCACATTGGTCCAGCTGTGCAGCACGCAGAGCACGGTGAGGAGGGTCGACAGCAATACGAAAAACAGCGAGATGCCGTCGATCCCCATGTGGTAGCGGATCGTGAAGCCGCCGATCGTGATCCAGCGCGCGTTCTCGACGAACTGGAAGGCGGCGGTGTGCGGGTTGAACTCGACCCACAACACGATCGACAGCGCGAACACGACGAGCGAAGTGGACAGCGCGATGTTGCGCGCATTGCGGGCGACGACCTCGTCGTCGCCGCGTGCCAGCATGATGAAGGCGACGCCGACCAGCGGCAGAAACGTGACGAGCGACAGCAGCGGCCAGTGGGTCATTGCGGCCGCCCCACCCCGAACACCGTCGCCCCCGCGAAAGCGCTACGGTCTGCACATATCTCCAAAGCCGGCGTTCTTTCAAAGCCATGAGGAGGCTTGTGCAGGCGCTGGTGCGTCCTTCGATACGCGCCCCGGCTTCCGCCGGGTCGCTCCTCAGGATGACGTAAGCCTTCGATGCGCGCTGGATTTCCGTCATCCTGAGGAGCCCGCGCCAGCGGGCGTCTCGAAGGACGCACAGCGCCGATGCGGCCACGACAAATGTGTGCATCCCCCAGCGCGAAAGCGGGGGCCCAGGGCACGCAGTGCCTCGGCTGCCCTGGATTCCCGCTGGCGCGGGAATGACGAATTGTGCCGGCGTCTTTCATCGTTACCGCGGGAACAGATACCAGGTGACGAAGCCGACGACGCCGATCAGCATCGCGAACGCGTAGTGATAGACGTAGCCGGTCTGCGCCCGGCTCGCCTCGCGCGCCAGTTCGACCGTCGTGGCGGCGATGCCGTCGGGGCCGAGCCGGTCGATGATCCGGCCGTCGCCGACCTTCCACAACCCCTCGCCCAAGGTGAATGCGGTGTTGACGAACAGCCGGTCGTAAAGCTCGTCGAAATACCATTTGTTGAGCAGGAACAGGTACAGCGCCCGGAACTGCGCGGCCAGGCGCTGCGGCACCCTCGGGTCCACAATATAGAAGACATAGGCGGTGCCGATGCCCAGAACGCCAAAGATCAGCGGCAGATAGCGAACGATGATCGGGATGTTCTCCATGGCCGCGAGCGAATTGTATTGCGGTAAAACGAATATCGAACTCTTCCAGAAACCGGTGCTGTCGCTGCCGACAAAAAAGCGGTAACCGATCTTGCCGAAAATTGCCGCGCCGATAGCAAGGAATATCAGCGGGACGAGCATGACCCACGGGCTTTCATGAGCGTGGTGCATCGTTTCGGCGTCGGCGCGCGGTTCGCCGTGAAAGGTCATGAACATGACGCGCGCGATGTAAAAACCGGTCATGAACGCCGCGAAAACGCCAAGGCACCAGCCATAGCGGCCGGCCGCGGTCCCCGAGGCCCAAGCCGCGTCGAGGATCGTGTCCTTGGAATAATAGCCGGCGAAGAACGGGATGCCGGCCAAGGACAGCGCGCCGACCCACATCGTCGCATAGGTGACCTTGGCCTTGCGCCACAGCCCGCCCATGCGCCGCATGTCCTGCTCGCCGCCGACCGCATGAATGACCGAGCCGGCGCACAGGAACAACAGCCCCTTGAAAAAGGCGTGGGTGAACAGGTGAAACATCGCCGCGGCATAGGCGGAGACGCCGGCCGCGATAAACATGTAGCCGAGCTGCGAACAGGTCGAATAGGCGATGACGCGTTTGATGTCGTTCTGCGCCATGCCGATCGTGGCGGCGAACATGCACGTCGTGCCGCCGATGACGCCGACAAAGACGAGCGCGGTCGGGGCGTATTCGAACAGCGGCGACAGCCGCGCCACCATGAAGACGCCGGCCGTCACCATCGTCGCAGCGTGGATCAGCGCCGACACCGGCGTCGGGCCTTCCATCGCGTCGGGCAGCCAGGTGTGCAGCCCGATCTGCGCCGATTTGCCCATCGCGCCGATAAACAACAGGATGCAGGCCAATGGCAGCGCTGAGACCCGCCAGCCGAGGAAGTTGATGACCGTATTGGTTTCCGCCGGCGCCTTGGCGAACACGGTGGTGAAATCGAGCGAGCCGAAAATCACGAACACCGCGAAAATGCCGAGCGCGAAGCCGAAATCGCCGATCCGGTTGACGATGAAGGCCTTGATCGCGGCGGCGTCGGCCGACGGCCGGTCGTACCAGTAGCCGATCAAGAGATACGACGACAGCCCGACCCCTTCCCAGCCGAAAAACAGCTGCACAAAGTTGTCGGCCGTGGCCAGCATCAGCATGAAGAAGGTAAAGAGGCTCAGATAGCTCATGAATCGCGGAATGCCCGGGTCCTCGGCCATGTAACCGATCGAATAGACGTGCACCATCGCCGAGACGATCGTGACGACGAGGATCATGACGCCGGACAGCGTGTCGAGCCGCAAGGCCCAGTCGACATCGACCCCGCCGGCGACGATCCAGCTCGCGATCCGCACGGTCTGCGGCCCGGCATGCGGCAGGATCACGACGAAAAACAGCGCGATGCCGAGGCCCATCGACGCGAGCAGCGCGCCGCAGGTGACGACCTGCGAAAAGCGGTCGCCGATCGCGCGGCCGAAAAAGCCGGCGATCGCAGCGGCCAGCAGCGGCAGGAAGACGACGGCAAGGGCCATGCGGTCAGCCGCGCATCATGTGGATGTCCTCGACCTGGATCGTGCCGCGGTTGCGGAAATAGACCACCAGGATCGCCAGGCCGATCGCCGCCTCCGCCGCCGCCACCGTCAACACGAACAGCGCGAAGACCTGGCCGGCCATGTCGTGGAGACTGGCGGAGAAGGCGACCAGATTGATGTTGACCGCGAGCAGCATCAACTCGATCGACATCATGATGATGATGACGTTCTTGCGGTTGAGAAAGATGCCGAAGATGCCGAGCGTGAACAGCACCGCCGCGACCGCCAGATAATGCGCGAGGCCGACCGCCATCGTCATTCTCCCGCCGCCACCGGCTCGGCCGGTTCGACCGCGCCGCCGCCGACCGGCACCGTGACAACCGCGACCGACTGCGCCCGGCTGCGCGCCAATTGCACCGCGATGCGCTGGCGGCGCACGCCGCCGCGGCGGCGCAGCGTCAACACGATCGCGCCGATCATCGCGACCAGCAGAATGAGGCCCGCGAGCTGGAAGGCGAGGACATAGCGGGTATAGAGCAGGTCGCCCAGCGCGCGGGTGTTGCTCATCGCGCCGTGCGCGGCGGCGGCGTTCATCGGCGCCGCCTTCAGCCCCTCGATGCCCGGCGCGATCGCCCAGCCGCCGAAAATCAGGATCAACTCGGCCAGCAGGATGAGGCCGACCAGCGCGCCGATCGGCAAATAGCGCATAAAGCCGCTGCGCAGCCGGGCGAAATCGATGTCGAGCATCATCACGACAAAGAGAAACAACACCGCAACCGCGCCGACATAGACGATGACCAGGATCATCGCCAGGAATTCGGCACCCAAGAGGATGAACAGCCCGGCAGCATTGAAAAAAGCCAGGATCAGGAACAGCACCGAATGCACCGGATTGCGCGCCGAGATGACCATGACGCCGGAGGCCACCGCGATCACGGCGAAAATGTAGAACATGACCGTCTGCAACAGGATCGGCACGGTGTCGGTCATCGGCGCGATCCCGCGCTATGGCGCCCGCTCATCGATAGGGCGCCGCGAGGGCGAGCGCCTCGGCGATCTCCGCCTCCCAGCGGTCGCCGTTCGCCAGGAGTTTTTCCTTGTCGTAGAAGAGTTCCTCGCGGGTCTCGGCGGCAAACTCGAAATTCGGCCCCTCGACGATCGCATCGACCGGGCAGGCCTCCTGGCAATAGCCGCAATAGATGCATTTCGTCATGTCGATGTCGTAGCGCGTCGTGCGCCGGCTGCCGTCCTGGCGCGGCTCGGCCTCGATCGTGATCGCCAAGGCCGGGCAGATCGCCTCGCACAATTTGCAGGCGATGCAGCGTTCTTCGCCGTTGGCGTAGCGCCGCAGCGCATGCTCGCCGCGAAAGCGCGGGCTGAGCGGCCCCTTTTCGTAGGGGTAATTGACCGTAACCGGGCGGCGGAACATATAGCGCAGGGTCAGCGCCATGCCCGACAGCAATTCCCACAGCAGAAGACTGCGCGCCCGGCGTTCCAGAGCATTCATCAGAGGATCCCCCGCCGCACCATAACCGCGCCCTCCCGGCTGTCAATGCGACGGGACCCAGCCGGTCGCGACGAGAACGCCGGCGGTCAGCACGAGCCAGAACAAGGACAGCGGCAGAAACACCTTCCAGCCGAGCCGCATCAACTGGTCGTAGCGAAAGCGCGGAAACGTCGCCCGCACCCACAAGATGCAGAACATGACAAAAAGCATCTTGCCGAGCAGCCAAAACAGCGCCCAGACATGCCCGGCAAAACCGCTGAACGGCGCGATGTTGAACGGCGCCAGCCAGCCGCCGAGGAAGAGGAGCGTTGTCATCGCGCTGACAAGGATCATGTTGCCGTATTCGGCCATGAAGAAAAGCAGCCACGTCATTGCCGAGTATTCGACATGAAACCCGGCGACGATCTCGGATTCGCCCTCGGGCAGGTCGAACGGCGCGCGGTTGGTCTCGGCAAGGCCGGAGATGAAGAAGACGATGAACATCGGGAACAGCGGGATGAAAAACCATACCGTGCGCTGCGCCATGACAATGTCGGTCAGGTTCAACGAGCCGGCGCACAACAGCACGGTGACGAGCACAAATCCGATCGAGACTTCGTATGACACCATCTGCGCCGCCGAGCGCAGGGCGCCGAGAAACGCGTAGCGCGAATTCGACGCCCAGCCGGCGATGATGATGCCGTAGACCGACAACGAACTGATCGCAAAGAGGTAGAGGATGCCGACATTGATGTTGGAGATGACGACCCCGGTGTCGAACGGGATCACTGCCCAGGCGACCAGCGCCAGGGTCGTGCTGAGGATCGGCGCAGCGATAAAGAGGATGCGGTTGGCGCCGCTCGGGACGATCGTCTCCTTGAACAGCATCTTGACCGCGTCGGCGAACGGCTGCAACAGGCCGCCCGGGCCGACCACATTGGGCCCCTTGCGCAGCTGCGAATAGGCCAGCACCTTGCGTTCGGCATAGGTGAAATAGGCGATCGCGACGAGCAGCGGCACGACGACCGCCAAGACCCCGCCGACGATGATGGCGGTCGGCAGCACGTAGCCGGAGAGGAAATTCCCGCCGTTCACTGTCGCGCCCGATTGTCAGCCATGGGTGCCGGTCCGCGGCTCGGCGTCGCGACGGCCGCCGAACAATTCGCTGCATTCGCGCATCGTCGGGCTGGCGCGGCTCACCGGATCGGTGCGGTAGAAGTCGCCGATCGGATAGGCGAACGGCGCGGTATCGACCGGCCCCGCCGCGCCAAAGGCGCCCCATTCGGCCGGCACGATCTCGTCGATGCGGCCGAAAGTTGGATGCGCGGCGCGCATCCGGGCGCGCAGTTCGGGCAGCGAATCGAACGGCAACGGCCGCCCGAGCGCGCCCGACAATGCGCGCAGGATCGCCCAATCCTCGCGCGCCTCGCCGGGCGGGAAGGCGGCGCGCCGGCCGAGCTGCACGCGGCCCTCGGTGTTGACCCAGCTCGCGTCCTTTTCGGTGTAGGCCGCACCCGGCAGGATCACGTCGGCGCGCGCCGCGCCGCGGTCGCC
>DATJUL010000002.1:0-7481 GCA_035502295.1 Allostellaceae bacterium
GTCATCGTCGGCGCGGCGGGCGACGATTCCTTGCGCGGGCGGTTGACCCGGCAATTGGTCGAGCACCGCTATCCCGGCCGGCTCTATCCGGTCACGCGCAATCACGGCGAAGTCCTCGGCCACCAGGCCTATGCGACGGTCGCCGACATTCCGGAAGCGGCCGATCTGGCGGTGATCCTGGTGCCGGCGGCGCATGTCGTCGCGGCGATCGAGCAATGCGCTGCGCGCGGCATCCGCGCCGCCGTCGTCATCAGCTCGGGGTTCGCCGAGGAGAAGAGCGATGCGGCGGCCGAGCGCGACGCGGCGCTGCGGGCGATCGCGGCGCGCACCGGCATCGTCATCGCCGGCCCCAATTCGGAGGGCCTCGTCAACCCCTTGCAGCCGCTCGTCGCGACCTTCAGCCCGGTGTTTCACGACCCCGAGGAACCGCTGTTGCCGGCAGAGAGCCGCGCCCGGCCGATCGCGGTCAGCTGCCAGTCGGGCGCCCTGACCTTCGCGTTCCTGTCGCGCGGCCGCGACCGCCAGCTCAACTTCGCCTACCAGGTCAGCGCCGGCAACCAGACCGTGCTGGAAGCGCACGATTACGTCGATTGGGTGCTCGATTCCGGCGGCGCCGACATCTTCCTGTGCTATCTCGAAGGCATTCGCGACGCCGCCCGCTTCCGCGCCGTCGCCGACAAGGCGGCCCGTGCCGGGAAGCCGCTGATTGTCGCCAAGGTCGGGCGCTCGGATGCCGGCCGCCGTGCCGCCCAATCGCATACCGGCGCCTTGGCCCATGCCGGCGCCGTCGACGACGCGATCTTCCGCCATCATGGCATCATCCGCGGCGAGGACCTCGACCACATGGTCGATGTCGCGAGCGCCTTCGCCTATTGCAAACTGCCGAAGGGCAACCGCGTCGCAATCATCACCGGCTCGGGCGGCAGCGCGGTGTGGCTGGCCGACATCCTGTCGGCGCACGGTCTCGAACTGCCGGTTCTGGAGGACGACATCCAGCGCCGCATCATGGAATTGCTGCCGAGCTACGGCTCGGCGCAGAACCCGATCGACGCGACGGCGCAGGCGATCGGCGAGGTCGGCTACCGGCGGCTTATCGAGCTGGTGCGCGAATCGGAACGCATCGACACGATCCTCTTGATCGGCTCACTCGCCAATGAGGCCCGCGCCAAAAAAACCGCCGAGGAACTGACCGGCATCGTCGATCAAACCCGCCAACCGCTGCTGCTCTCGACCTATACGACCGCGAGCGCGGAAGCGATCGCCGCGTTCGCGACAGCCGGCATTCCCTGTTACACGGCGATGCCGAGCTGCGCCCGCGCAATCCGATCCCTCGTCGATTACGCCGCCTTCCAGGAACGGATCGCGCGCCGGGCCGCCGAGGCGCCGGCACCACCTGCCGCGCGGGCGGAGGTTGCCCGCGCGCTCGCCGCCGCAGGGCCGGTGCTGACCGAAATCGCGTCGAAAGAGCTGCTGGCGCGCTACGGCGTAAAGCCGCCGCCCGAGGCGCTGGCCGCGAGCGAGGGCGAGGCGGTCGCGGCGGCCGCCAAGATCGGCGGCGCGGTCGCGCTGAAGGTGCAATCGCCCGACATACTGCACAAGACCGAGGCGGGCGCGGTCGTGCTCGGCGCGGGCGGTGCGGCGGCGGTGCGCGCGGCCTACCGGCGAGTCATGGCGAACGCTGTCAACTTCGCGCCCGGTGCGAGGATCGACGGCGTTCTCGTGCAGCGGATGGCGCCGCCCGGCATCGAGATGATCCTCGGCGTCCACCGCGACCCCGATTTCGGGCCGCTCGTCATGGTCGGGCTCGGCGGTATCCACGCCGAGGTGCTGAAGGATGTGGCGTTTGCGCCGGTGCCGCTCGGGCCGGACGAGGCGCTCGATCTGATCGCGCAGTTGCGCGGCGCCGCGCTCTTGGACGGCGTGCGCGGCGCGAAGCCGGCCGACAAGGACGCGCTCGCCGACTTGATCGTCGCGTTGTCGCATTTCGCCGCCGACCACGCCGAGCTGATCGAAGAAATCGACCTCAACCCGGTCATCGTGCACGCTGCCGGCGAAGGCTTGTCGGTTGTCGATGCGCTGATCGTGAAGAAATGAAAAAGAATGCCTTAGCGCGAAGGACGCAGAGGTCTCGCAAAGACCGCGAAGGCACTGTACCCTTTGTGTCCTTTGCGAACTCTTGGCGTTGAAGGAGCGGGAAAATGGCCGAGTACAGCGGGTTCAAGGAAATTGGCGTCAGTCTCGACGGCTTTGTCGCCACCGTGGAGATGCGCCGGCCGCCGCACAATTTCTTCGATGCGGCGTTGATCGCCGAGATCGGCGAAGCGTTCGAACGGCTCGATAACGACCCGGCGGTACGCACGATCGTGCTGGCGGCCGAGGGGCGCTCGTTCTGCGCCGGCGCCGATTTTTCCTCGCGCATGGATACCGGCACGGTGCAGGAAGCGACGCGCAGCGGCGGCGGCCGGCATCTTTACAAGGAGGCGATCCGCCTGTTTCGCACCCGGAAACCGGTCGTCGGCGCGATCCACGGCGCCGCGGTCGGCGGCGGCCTCGGCCTCGCGCTGGTGCCGGATTTCCGCGTTACCTGCAAGGAGGCGCGGTTCAGCGCAAATTTCAACCGGCTCGGGTTCCATCCCGGCTTCGGTCTGACGGCCACCTTGCCGCGGCTCGTCGGCGCTCAACAGGCAGCCCTCCTGTTCTATACCGGCCGCCGCATTCCGGGCGACGAGGCGGTGCGCATCGGCCTCGCCGACCTGCTCGTCGCGTCGGGTGAGGTGCGCGGCGCCGCGCAGGCGCTCGCATTGGAGATCGCGCAATCCTCGCCGCTCGCCGTGTTGGCGACGCGGGAGACAGTGCGCCGCGGCCTCACCGACGCGATCGAGGCGGCGACCGAGCGCGAACTCGTCGAGCAGGACTGGCTGCGCCGCACCGAGGATTTCGGCGAAGGCATCAAGGCCTATGCCGAGCGCCGCCTCCCCGACTTCAAGGGTCGCTGAGATAGGCCGGGACCTGTTCAAACAGCATGTCGGTTCCGACCAGACAGCGGCAGCCGCGGCATCGTGTCGGCCCGGTTAATTGGGATGTTTCCCTCGGCATACGGATCGGCCGCGCGATCAGATATACTGATGATCGTAACCAAGCAGCATGCCGATGTCCGATGAGGGGGTGCCCCAATAGTCATCCTCGGTCACCGTGACTGACCCCGGCTGGATGCTGCCGTAGGCTTCCTGAACGTAGGTTCCATAGGAGCCCGGGATGTCGTCCGTCAACACGCCGATCGACTGGGCCGATGAGAGGCTGGCGGCCAAGCCGCCTTGATAGGTCATACTGACATCCTGGAAATCGAAAGGCGAGTTGAGAAAGTCGGCCAAAAGCGGCTGCGACACCCGGTGGCCGCTGATCACTTCGGGCGTTTCGACAATCACTTCGGCGCTATTGCCCTGCAGGCTGGTCCCTCTTGGCGCGGTCAAGCTGGTGTCGAGGGTCTTGCCGGTCGTTTCGTCGTCAAAGATGAAGGAGGCCGTGGTCGCACCACCACCAGTCGTTGCGACCGTGACCTTTATCGTGTTGCCTGGGTTTACCTGGAAGGAAGCAGCCGGGATGATGTTGGCCGAGGCCGGATACCATTCGTCAAACGCCGAACAACTGATCGTCGTATGGCCGTTGGCGGATGTCTGCACGGTCTGCAGAATGCCGGCCTGACACACGTCCGCCGAATTGTAACCGTCGATTCCAACCCACTCGGCAACATCCGAGATCGTGACACCTGCGATCGGCACCTGCGAGAGGGTCGGCACCACCCATTGGGCCGAAACGGTACTGAAACTTTCGCCCGCGCCAGCCGTCAGGACGGCCCCGGACCAATTCGTCGAGGCGATGTTCGTCGGTGTTGTCATGACCTCACAGCCCGTCGTTGGTGCCCCGAGTCTGATTTGAACAGACGACCTACCGCTTACGAAGCGGTTGCTCTACCGCTGAGCTATCGGGGCAATCTCCGGCGCCTTTCCGCAGCGTTACTTATCCGATTGCGCCGCCGCCGCCAAGCCCGACTGCGTCCCGGCCCGACCGGTCGCGACATCGGGAGCCGGCAGCATCGGCGCTGCCGCGGCCGGCAGGGCGGCGCCGATCGCCTCGCCGGCGGCTTCGGGAACCCGCCAGGCGAGTGTATCGAACTGACCGCAATAGGGACACTGCGGCTGCCAAAGCTCTGCCGCGGCGCCGCACCGCGCGCATACATACGCGGGAGCGCGCGGCGCGGCGATCGCGCGATCGAGCCATTGCCGCGCCGCTGCCGGATCGTCCGGCCCCTGCTCCGCCAGCCGCGCCATCGCCAGGCACAACCGGCGCGACGCCCTTCCGTCGGCGGCGCCGAGCGCGGCCAGCGCCAGGTCGAGATGGCGGCGTGCTTCGCCCCACAATTGCGCGTCGAGCGCCGCCTCGCCCGCCGCGAGACGGCCTTCGGCAGCTTGCGGATCGAGGTCTGCCAGCTTCTGCAACGCCGCGGCGCGTTCGAGCGGCCGGCTGCCGCCGGCAATCTGCGCGTAGGCGCGCGCCAGGTCCGGATGCGGCGCCGCCCGCCAGCCGCGCTCCAGCGCCTTTGTCGCGGCACGGCGACGGCCGAGCTCGGCGAGCAACCGCGCGTGCTGGACGGCCGCCGGTGCGAGGTCGGGCGCCATGGCCTGCGCCTTCGCCGCCAACCCCGCCGCCCGGCGCCGATCGCCGTCGCGTTCGGCACGCCGGCTCAGCTCATAAAGTGCGACGCCGCGACGATGGCGCGCCTGGTCGGCCGGCAGGGCGCCGCGCCGCACCGCCTCGACGAGGGACTCGTGCACCGCCGCCCAATCGCCGGCGCGCGCCTGCAACAAGACAACGCTGTCGGCAAGCCAACCCGCAGCCGGTCGCAACCGCTGGGCGCGCTCGGCGAGCGGCAGCGCGGCGGCATCATTGCCGGCGCGCAGCGCCTGGCCGATCAGCCCACGCAGGCCGAGAAACTCGCTGTCCGGCCGCTGCCGCAGCGCCGCATAGGCGCGCCGCGCGGCCGCCTCGTCACCCTGGCGCTGCGCCGCCTCCGCCGCCAGCAGCAGCGCGGTCGGCGAATTGTCGATCAGCGCTGTCGCCCGGCGGGCTTGCCGTTGCGCTTCGCCGGCATCGCCGGCCGCCAGTGCGACGAGGCCGCGGGTCAACGCCGTCTCGCCGAGGCGCCGGCGGCGGTCGGCACGACGGCGGCGGAAATTGCGCGGCACGCGGCGCACGGCCGCGACGAGCAGCGCGAGAGCCGCGACGACGAGCGCCAGCAGCGCCGCCGCGCCGGCCAGCACGCCGACCGAGGTGTCGATCCGCCAGCCCTGCCAGACGATCTCGACCGCGCCCGGATTGCCGGCAAAGAAGGCGCCGGCCGCGATCGCGCCGGCGACCACGACGAGCGCGACAAGAAGCCGGATCACCGCGGCGGCCCGGCAAGCGCCGCGGCGCCGAGCCGCGCGGCTGCCGCTGCCTCGACCTGCCGCAGTGCCGCCTCGACCGCCAGCCGGCGCCGCGCCCCGCGCAGCCATGGCGCCGCCGCCGCGGCCGCGGCGCCCGACAGCTTGTCGAGCGCCGCAACGGCGCCGGCGACATCGCCGCCGGCGAGAAGCTGCTGTGCCGCTGTGATCGCCGCCGCCGGACCGCCCGCGGCGATGTCGCCGTCAACCCGCCGGACCCGCACCAGGCCCCGCAACCGCGCCAGGATCGCACCGGTCCACCCGCTCGCCGCGGCGGCCGGCGGCTTCTCGTTCGCGATATCGGCCGCCAGCCGGCGCAACCCCGCGGCAAGCGCGGCGCGGGTCGGCACGCCGGTGGTCGCCGCATCTGCCAGCGGCCGCGCCGCTTGCGCGATGTCGGGCCGGCTGCGTCCGAGCGCCGCCAACGTCTGGTATGGCGCTGCGAACGGCAGCCCCGCCGTCACCGCGTCGCCGATCTGCATGATGGCCAGCGCCACGGCCGTGTCGGCTGCGTCGCGCGCCGCCTGCACGTGCACCGCCTTTTCAACCGCGTCCTGCCGGGTGCCGAGATCGGCGACGGTCTTCGACAGCTTGTCGAGCCGATCCGGCATCGCCGCGATATTGCCCGCCGGCAGCGCTTTCTGCACCGCGCCGAGGCCGCTGCCGAGCGCGGCGACGCTGGCCGACAGCGCCGCCAGCCGGCGGCGAAGGTCGGCGATGTCGCCCGCCGCTTCCGCCGGCGCCGCGAGCTGCAGCTTGATCTGCTGCAAGGCCGCGGCGGTCTCCGCCGCATCGCGGTTGGCCGCCTGTTGGCGCGTCTCCAGGCGGTCGAGCCGGGCCGCGAGGTCCTGCGCCCGGCTCCCGTTCGACGGTGGCCACCATGGCAGAAGCGGCGCCCACAGCGGCACGGTTGCCGCCGTCGCGACGACAAGCAGCAGCGCGCCGGCAAGCGCGATCGCGGCAGCGCGCCACGGCGGCACCGGCGGGCGAGCCGGGATCGGTTCCGGGCCGGCAGATGCCGGCTCAGGCGTATCGGCCGGTTCCGACGGGGTGTCGATCATGGGTCGTCGCGTTCGTGCAGCAGGCCGTCGAGCGCGGCCAGCAGGGACGGCTGGTCGGGCCGCGGCGCGATGCGCCGAACGGTAAAACCGAGCGGCGCGAGAGCAGCATCGGCGGCGGCGCTGATCGAGATCGCCGCGACATCTCCCAGTGCCTCGGCGATGCCGGCAGCGGCGGCGAGCCGCCCGAAAATCGCCGCCGTGCGCGGCGAAAAGAACAGCGCGAAATCGACCTTCCGCGCGGCCAACGCCGCCCGCGTCGCGGCGCTCAGCGCCGTCGCCGCGCGGGCCTCGTAGAGCACGGCGCGCTCGACCGCGAAGCCCCTCGCCCGCAGCCGACCGTCGAGATCGCCCGCGACCGCCGTTCCGGCAGCGTGCAGCAACCGCCCGCTCGCCGGCGACAGGCGTTCGCCAACCAGCCGCGCGAGGTCGCCCGCATCGCCGCCCGCGCTGGCAACCGCGACGAACCCCTCGGCACGCGCCTGCGCCGCGCTCGCATCACCGACCGCGAACAGCGGCAGCGCGCGCTCGCTCGAGAGCCGCGCCACCGCCCGCACGCCGTTCGCCGACGTACAGAGAATGGCTTGGACGCCATTCAGGTCGAGCGGCGATGCGTCGGCGTAATGGACGGCGAGCAGCGGCTCGATCAGCGCGGCGATGCCGCGCGCCCCCAGCGCCTCGGCCAGACCCTCCGCGTCGGCGCGCGGCCGCGTCACCAGCGCGCGCGGACGAGAAGACGACGGACGCCCGCTGTGGCTAATACCCTTCGCGCTCCATGCGCTTGCGCAGCAGCTTGCGGTAACGGCGCACCGCCTCGGCCTTTTCGCGGGCGCGGCGCTCCGAGGGCTTCTCGTAATTGCGCCTCAGCTTCATCTCCCGGAACACGCCTTCGCGCTGCATCTTTTTCTTCAAGGCCCGCAGGGCCTGATCGACATTGTTGTCG
>DATJUL010000003.1:0-3990 GCA_035502295.1 Allostellaceae bacterium
TAGGTCCGCCGGCAGCCGCGACATGTAATCGAGCACCTCGGCCGTCGGCACGACATCGGCATATTTCGCGTGCATGTCGCAGAGGCTCACGGCGTGGCTCGCCTCGCTGCGGTCGAAGCAGCCTTCCTCGGCCAGGATGACGCGGTAATTGAGGCTGAAAGCATCAACGACCGTCGCGCGCACGCAACCCGACGTCGTCGTGCCGACGACGATCACGCTGTCGGCGCCGAGCAGAGTCAGGTAGGCGGCAAGATTGGTGCCGAAGAAGCCGGACGGTTTCTGCTTTTTGATAACGATATCCTGTGGGCCGGGCGCGATCGGCAGGGCGATTTCGTTCGGATCGAGGTTCGAGAAACGGCCGCCATCCGTCTCGCCGGCGCGCGCGGATTTCCAGCTCCAGCTGCCGCGGTCCCATTTGTCGGTGCGGCCCTCGCCGGTCGTGTAGATGACCGGCAGACCCTTCGCATGCGCTCCATCGATCAGCTCTCTGATGTAGGGGAGCGCGGTCCACGCGTCCTCGCCGCACGAGGTGCGCCATCGCTGGATCGAATCCAGGATCGGCTCGGGCCGCTCGCCGCAGAATGCCCAGTTCACGTCGATGATGACGAGAGCCGGCCGCCGGCCGAAACCGGCGCGGGCGCCGAACCCGCCGGCGGCAAACACCGCCTTGTCGCGCTCGGTCAGGAATTTGTTCCAGATCGGTTCGCTGCTCATCGCAATACTCCTGTTCCATCAACCGCTGACGACAGTGGCGCCGGGCCGGCGCCGGCCATTTCGGCGAAGAGCGCCTCGTAGCATCCCACGATGCGGCCGAGATCGTAATGTTCGGCGATGCGCCGGCGCGCCCGCAGGCCGAGCGCCGCGCGCCCCTCAACCCCCAACCCGATCAGCTGCTTCCAGCCGGCGGCGAGCGCCTCGGGATCGCGCGGCGGCACGGCGATGCCGCAATCGGCGATGATGGCTGCGGCGTCGCCGACATCGGTCGCGACGCACGGCACCGCGCAGGCCATCGCCTCGCCGAGGACGTTGGGCAAGCCCTCGCCGAACGCCGACGACAGGCTCACGATGTCAAAGACGGGATAGAGCGCGTCGAG
The DNA here is from genome assembly GCA_035502295.1 of Allostellaceae bacterium. Taxonomy (GTDB): domain Bacteria; phylum Pseudomonadota; class Alphaproteobacteria; order ATCC43930; family CGMCC-115725; genus DATARH01. Next base: position 1,095 of record DATJUL010000003.1, read on the forward strand.
ATCGCGGCGTTCGCCGAGCAGGTGGACGCGCGGCCCCAGGCCATGCGCGCATACCGCCTGCGACAAGGCCCGGTTGGCCGGCCCGACGCCGGCCCCGGCCATGGCGAAGTGCACGTCGGGATGCCGGGTTGCGAGGCGTGCCGCGGCGGCGAGAAAATTGGCCTGGTCCTTCATCGGATGAAAGCGCGCCGGCAGCAGGATCGCGCCGGCGTCCAGCGGGATTCCCAGTGCGACGCGGCCGCGTTGCCGCGCCTCGGCGTCGGGGCGAAAAAATTGGGTATCAAACCCGTTCGGGATCGTCACCCAGCGCTGCGGCCGATAGCCGAGCGCCGTGTGATACCGCCGTCCGGCGGCCGAGTTGACGATCACGCCATCCGGGATCGCCGAGCACCTCGCCAATAACCGAGCGAGGCGCGCACCATCGCCCATGTCGCTGCAGCGCAGGTTCCACAAGAGACGCCGCGGCGGCCCGAACCAGCGGGCGAGGAGGCCGAGCAGATCGGCATGGTAAAGCCAGGTCTGCAGCACGGAAGGGCGAAACTCGCGGACGATCCGGGCGAGCCGCGCGACGCCCCGCGGATCCGGCACGCCCCGGCGCAGCCCGAGCGACCGCACCGCGACGCCGGCGGCCTCGATCTCTGCTCCGATGCGGCCTGGACCGGTCATGCTGACCACGATCGGCTGAAAACGTCGGCGGTCGGCGCGGGTCACGACATGCGACAGCATGCGTTCGGCGCCGCCGAGCTCCAGTCCGGTGATCAGGTGCATGACATTGATCATCGCCGGGAAACGCTCTTTGTCTGCGGCCGAAACCATACCGGCTTGGCAGACCGCTCGCCAGAAGCGGTCGCGTGCGCCGACGCTTCCTGCCGTGACGGGGGCGGCGGGCTGCGCTAGCATCGCGGCGTCCGCCGCCGATAATCCGCCCATTGGGGAGCCCGCCGATGAAAGCCGCCGTTCTGCATGCTGCGCATCAGCCGCTGACGATCGAGGAGGTCGCCGTCACCAAACCGGGGCCGCGCGAAGTGCTGCTGCGCACCGCCTTTGCCGGCCTCTGCCACAGCGACCTGCATTTCATCGAGGGCCTCTATCCGATCCCGACCCCGGTCGTGCTCGGGCACGAGAGTTCGGCGATCGTCGAGGCGGTCGGCGACGGCGTCACCTATGTGAAGCCGGGCGACCATGTCATCACCTGCCTCTCGGTGTTTTGCGGCACCTGCCCGCAATGCCTGACCGGCCACCCGAATTTGTGCGAGAACACCGACGTCAAGATGCTGCCTGGAATCGCCAAGCGGATGACCTGGCACGGCGGCCAGCACATGAACCAGGCATTCAACCTGTCGTCGTTTGGCGAACAGATGCTGGTGCACGAAAATTCGATGGTGAAAGTTGACGACGACATCCCACTGGACGTTGCCGCGCTGGTCGGCTGCGGCGTCATGACCGGGGTCGGCGCCGTGTTTAACGCCGCCAAGGTCGAGCCGGGATCGACCGTCGCGGTGATCGGCTGCGGCGGCATCGGGTTGTCGGCGGTCAACGGCGCGGCGCTGGCCGGCGCCGAGCGCATCATCGCGATCGACACGGTGCCGTCAAAACTCGAACTGGCCCGCGAGATGGGCGCCACCGACACGGTCAACGCCAGCAACGCCGACCCCGTGGCGCAGATCCGCGACATGACCAAGGGCGGCGTGCAGTATTCGTTCGAGGCGATCGGCACCAAGGCGACCGCCGAGCAGTCGTTTCAGATGCTGCGCCCCGGCGGCACCGCGACGATCATCGGCATGGTGCCGTTCGGCCTGAAGATCGAGCTGCACGGCTTCGATTTCCTGCGCGACCGCAAGATCCAGGGCACCTCGATGGGCGGCAACCGCTTCCGGGTCGATATGCCGCGGCTGTTGTCGCTGTGGAAGCAGGGCCGCCTGAAGCTCGACCACCTGATCTCGGGCCGGATTCGGCTCGACCAGATCAACGAGGGCTTTGCGGCGCTGAAATCGGGCGCGCCGGTGCGCCAATTGATCAATTACAGCGCCTGATTACAGCACTTCGGGAAAGCGGCGAAAGGGCAGCTCGGCGAGCCGCAGCGCCTCGGCGGCATCAGCCCGCGACCCCGCCCGCAGATAGAGCAGCGCGACAAACAATGTCGGCGCGCACAGCGCCGCAACGAGCGGCGCCTCGCCGCACCCGAAGATGATGTTGCCGCCAGAGCCCAGCGTCGGCAGCAGGCCGAAAATCGCCAGCAGCATAATCATAATCCTGCATTCCCGGCGCTGCTCAGAACCGCTCCGCTTCATCGACTTTGGTCCCATATTCGTCGCGGCGGCATCTTGTGCGGTGCAGCGTTAAAGGGGCCTTGCGTCGACGCAATCGATCGGAATTTATCGGCGGGCATTTGAGCAAAATTGCCGTCGCTCGATGCGCTTGAGCCGCGCCGCTTCTATTCGCGGCGGAACGTCACGACCAAAACGTCGCGATGGCCGGGCCGCGCCGGGTCGACCGGGGTGACCGGGGTCACGCCGTGATAGACGCGGTTATCGTCGGTGACGGCGGCGTCGAGCGGCAGGGTCAGCGTAAAGCTGCCGAGCGGCCGCTTCGCGAGGTCGGCGATGCTGGTCTCGCCGCTGGCAATATTGACTCGGTTGACCAGCAGAACGAGCACCCAATCGACGCCGTCGCGGTGCATCCCTTCCGGGGTCGGACGGCCCGCCGCGCCGGTGCGCGCCTCGATGCGGAACTGGTGGACCTCGACGTGCCAGACCGGCGGGCGGGCGGCGGCCGCGGTCAGCCGCTCGAACAGGCGATGGCAGGCGGCCAGCACCGCGCGCATCGCCGGATGCCCGGCGATCGCGTCGGCAACCGGCTCGAACCAGCGCTCGATGCCGCCGTTGACCGGGTTGTA
>DATJUL010000004.1:0-3378 GCA_035502295.1 Allostellaceae bacterium
ATTGACCCACGCGCATGACATGCTGGCGCAGAAATTCCGCGTCATCGCGTTCGAGATGCCGGGCTTTGGCAATTCGGCCGAGAATACCCGCACCCCCGACATGGCCGAACTGGCGATGACGATGGTGCATGCGGCCGACGCGCTGCGCCTCGACCGCTTCAACCTGTGGGGCACCTCGTTCGGCGGACGAGCCGCGGTCTGGCTCGCCGTGCAGCAGCCCGAGCGGCTGTCGGCGCTGGGGCTTGAAAGCCCGGCCGCGATCCTGCCGCCCGGCGCGCGTCCGGCGTCGGGCACGCCCGACGAGATGGCGCGCCTCCTCTATGGTCATCCGGAACGCATGCCGCCCATCCCGCCGCCCGATCCGGCGGTTGCGGCAAAGCAGCAGGCATTGGTCCGCCGCCTGATGGGGCCGAGCCGAGAGCTGGAAGAGAAGATTCGCGGGATCAAAACCCCGACCCTGGTGCTGTTCGGCACGCTCGACCGCATGATCCCGCCCGAGATGGGCCGCCGTTACAAGGAGTTGATCACGGAAAACTGCCAGCTTGTGCTGGTCTATGACGCCGGCCATACGATCGCCGCCGAGCGGCCGGAAGCGTTCACCGAGGTCGTCGGCGATTTCCTCGAACGGCACGAAGCCTTCGTGATCAGCCGCACCGAAACTGAACTGTTTCCCTAGAGAACGATCGGGCTAACTTGAAGCACTCCAAACCGTCATCCGCGGCCCGGATCAAGTCCGGGGACGGCCATGACGGATAGGGGGCTATTCGATCTAACGCGATACCGCTCTAACCATCGACCTGCGGGCAGCGACAGCGGAGCCTTGCCGCGAAGCCATCGCGTCTCTCTACAGCGCCTCGCGCAGACGCGACAGGTCGTCGAGGTTCTCCGGCCGCGTCATGCACAGCACATCGTCGAAGCCGACATCGCGGATCCAGCGCAGCTTGGCGCCGGCCGCGGCCGCTCCGCCGGTCAGCATGACCGAGGCGCGACCGCCCAAGGGCATGTCTGCGGCGTTGCCGTTGAGATCGACGATGACATTCGCCAGCACGGCGCGTTTGCCGCCGACATCGCGATAAAACTTCATGCCGGCTTCGAGTTCTTCCGGCTTGGGATAGAGGCCCGAGGCAATCCAGCCCTGGCATTCTTCGGCGGCGTAGACGATCCACCGTTTGTTGCGCCAGGCGCCGAGCAGCAGCGCCGGGCCGCCCTCGGTGCCGGGCCACGGCGCGAGCGCGGTCCCTTCCGGGGTCAGGCTCTCGCCGCGCCACGCCCGCCGCATCGTATCGAGCGAACTCATCAGCGTTTTGAAGCGTGCGTCGTAATCGGCGCCGACCAGATCGAAATCGGCCTTTGTCGAGCCGCTGCCGAGACCGAGCATCAGCCGATCTCCGGTCATCGCCTGCAGGCCGGCAATGCGGTGCGCCAATTCGACCGGGTGGCGCACCGGCACCTGCAACACGCACGTGCCGATCTCGATGCGGTCGGTCACCGCCGCGATGATGTTCATCAACCCCACGGGATCGAGGGTCGGCCGGCCGCGCCCGAACGCATCGGTGACCCACAGCCCGGCAAAGCCCTGCGCCTCGACCCGGCGGGCGAATTCGATGAAGCGGTCGCGGGTGCTCGCACCCGGCTCCGGCCGCATGACATTGACGACATGAACACGCATCGCCGAGTTCCCCTATTCCCGCGCCGCCAGGAAGCGCTCGGCGAGCCGCGCGAAAAAGCTGACGCCGACCGGGATCGCGCTGTCGTTGAAGTCGTAGCGCGCATTGTGCAGCATGCAGCCGCCTTCGCCCGGGCCATTGCCGAGCCACAGCATCGCGCCCGGCCGCGCCTCCAGCATGTAGGAGAAGTCTTCGCCGCCGAGACTCGGCGCCACGTTGCGGTTGACCGCGTCGGCGCCACAGACCTCGGCCGCGACATCGGCGGCAAATTCGGCCTCGTCGGCGTGGTTGATCGTCGGCGGATAGCCGCGGCGATAGTCGACATCGGCCGCCGCGGCGTGCAATGCCGCGGTGCCGCGCGCCACCTCGCCGATGCGCCGCTGCAACAGGTCGCGCACTTCGGGGCGGAAGCTGCGCACCGTGCCGCCGATATGCAATTCGTCGGGGATCACATTGTAGGCCGAGCCGCCGCGCATAAAGCCGATGGTGATGACCGCGGAGTCGATCGGGTCGACATTGCGCGACACGATCGTCTGCAACCCGAGCACGGTCTGCGCCCCGATTACGAACGGATCGATGCCGTGATGCGGCTGCGCGGCGTGGCCGCCCTTCGCCTTGATGCGGATGTCGAAGCGGTCGGACGCGGCGAGCAGCGGGCCGGCGCGCACCGCCATATGGCCGACCGGGATGCCCGGCTTATTATGCAAGGCAAATACCGCGTCGCACGGAAATTTCTCGAACAGCCCCTCTTGCACCATGACGCGGCCGCCGCCGTAGCCCTCTTCGCCCGGCTGGAAGATGAAATGCACGGTACCGTCGAAATTGCGGGTCTCGGCGAGATAGCGGGCGGTGCCGAGCAGCACCGTCGTGTGCCCGTCATGGCCGCAGCCGTGCATCTTGCCGTCGTGCTGCGAGCGATGCGCGAACTCGTTCATCTCCTGCATCGGCAGGCAGTCCATGTCGGCGCGCAGGCCGATCGCGCGCAGCGAATTGCCGCGCCTGAGCGTCCCGACGATGCCGGTCGTCGCCAAGCCGCGATGCACCTCGCAGCCGTATTCGGCGAGCTTCGTCGCGACGATGTCGGCGGTGCGCTCCTCCTCGAAGCCGAGTTCGGGATGGGCGTGGATGTCGCGGCGGATGTCGGTCAGCTCGTCGGCGATGTCGAGCACGGCGGGGATGAGGGGCATGGCGGCTCCAGGGCGCTGAAGGCGTCGGGTGATTTGACTACCGCTTGGACGGCGGCTTCGGGTTGGGCGACGGCGCACCGGCGAGGTTCGGTGGATTGGGCACCCGGTCATCCATCCGCAATCGTCTCGGCACACCAGAAGCTGCTGCCGCACCATAGCGTTTCAGTGCCGCTGTCGCCAATCTTCACGCGGTCGGCACATTTTGCGGAATATGGCAGACTGCGTTCTGGACCGAGCGTGTCGTCGCAGCAGATGGTTGGCGGAGGATCGGATGGACAAATCACGCGCGGGCGTCGTCGGGGCGGCGATCGTGCCGCATGCGCCGCAGTTCCTGACGTTGCCGGAAACCGAGGATCACGCGCAGGTGGCGCGCGTCAATGCCGCGATGCGCGATCTCGGCGATCGTTTCCGCGCGCTCGATGCCGATCTGCTGATTGTCGTCTCGAACGCGCATTGCGACGATTTCGTGACCAGCTGCGTGCCGGCCTTCGCGATCCATTGCGGGCTGCGCGCCGAGGGTAGCG
>DATJUL010000005.1:0-4597 GCA_035502295.1 Allostellaceae bacterium
CGCGACGCTGCTCGGCGCCGCCAGGCGGCCGATGATCTATGTTGGCAGCGGCGCCGCCGAGGCCGGCACCGAAGTGCTGGCGCTGGCCGAGCGGCTGGAGGCGCCGGTCGTCGCCTATACCGGCGGCAAGGGCCTCGTCAGCGACCGCCATTACCTCGCGCAGAACCTCTTGGCGGGCCACGAATTGTGGCGCGGCACCGATGTCGTGCTGGCGGTCGGCACACGGTTAAACCAGCCGCAGACCCGCTGGGGCCTCGACGGCGATCTCAAAATCATCCGCATCGACATCGATCCGGTTGAGATCACCCGCATCGCGCGGCCGACGATCGGTATCGTCGCCGACGCCAAGGACGCGCTCGCCGCGCTGCTCCAGGCATTGCCGGCGACGGGGCACGCCTCGCGCCGCGGCGAACTCGACGCGCTCAAGGCGAAGACCGCGGCGCGCCTCCAAGAGACGCTTGGGCCGCAATGCGAATACCTCGCGGCGATCCGCGCCGAATTGCCGGACGACGGCATCTATGTCGAGGATTTGACCCAGGTCGGCTATGTCGGCCGGCTGGCGTTCCCGGTCTACCAGCCGGGCACGTATATCCACAGCGGCTATCAGGGGACGCTCGGGTTTTCCTATGCGACGGCCTTGGGCGCCAAGGTGGCGCGGCCGGATGTGCCGGTCGTGTCGATCTCGGGCGATGGCGGCTTCATGTACAACGTGCAGGAGCTGTCGACCGCGGCATTGCACGGCATCGACGCGATCGCGATCGTGTTTGCCGACGGCGCCTACGGCAATGTCCGCCGCATGCAGAAAAACGATTACGGCAACAAGCTGATCGCCACCGATCTGTTGAACCCGAATTTCCCGAAGATGGCCGAAAGCTATGGCATCGCCGGGGTGCGCGCACAGAACCCGGAGCAATTGCGCCGCGAACTGGCCGCCGCAATGAAGCGCCGCGGCCCGTCCTTGATCGAGGTGCCGGTCGGCGAGATGCCCGACCCGTGGCCGACCCTGATCATGCCGCGAACCCGCGGCCGCGGATAGCAGGCCAGACGGCGCCGCGCATGGCGTCATGCGCATTTCGCGGCCGTCGCCGCGGCGCGATCCGCTAAGGTCTCCTCCCAACGAAATGGAGGAGACGCGTGCGGGGTTTTTTTGCCAATCGTTGGTGGGTCGTCATCGCGACGGTGCTCGGGCTGATCGTCGGCGCCGGGCCGATCAATGTCTTTGCGTTCGGCGTGTTCATCAAGCCGATCACCCACGACCTGCATATCGGGCGCGGCCTGCTGTCGTCGGGCGTGACGCTGGGAGCGTTCATCGGCGCGATCGTGTCGCCGTTTTTCGGCGCATTGCTCGATCGCTGGGGCGTCCGTCGCGTGATGATCCCGGGCGTCATCCTGTTTGCGCTGTCGATCGCCGCCTTCATGTTTCTGCGCGCCTCGCCGCTCGTTCTGATGTTCGCGATCTTCGCCGTGTCCGGTCTGTTGAGCCCGGTGCAGGGGCCGATCCCGTATTCGACCGTCATCGCGCATTGGTTCGATCGCCAGCGCGGCCTGGCGCTCGGCATCGGCATGGCCGGCGTCGGGCTCGGCGTCGCGCTGATGCCGCAATTGGCCGAGCGGCTGATCACCCATGTCGGCTGGCGCCTGGCCTATGTCGGCATCGCCGTGGCGGTGCTGATTTTCGCGCTGATCCCGGTTGCGCTGTTTGTGCGCGAGCCGGCGGGCATGGCGGGGGCGGGCGCGGCGCAGCGCGACCGCCGCCAAACGATCCGCCAGGGGCTGCCGGGGACGCCGTTCGCCGCCGCGGTCCGCTCATGGCTGTTCTGGGGGCTCGGCATTGCCTTTCTGTTCGACGTGATGGCGATCAACGGCACGCTGACCCATATCGTGCCGCTGCTGCGCGATCGCGGCGTGCCGCTGCCGGAAGCGGTCGGCGCCTTGTCCGGCGCCGGCATCGCCCTGCTGCTCGGCCGCGCGGGATCGGGCTGGTGTCTCGACCGCTTTCGCGGCGCCTATGTGGCGATGGGCTTTTTTGTCATGCCGATGATCGGCATTGCGCTGCTGTCGAGCCGGGCAGGGGGCGTCGTGCCGGCGTTGGGCGCGGTGACGCTCGGCCTCGGCATCGGCGCCGAGGTCGATCTGATGGCGTTCTTTGTCAGCCGCTACTTTGGGCTGCGCGATTACGCCAAGATCTACGGCCTGATGTTCGCGCTGTTCGGGATCGGCACCGGGATCGGGCCAGCCTTGTCCGGCTTCTGCTTCGACCGGTTCCATTCGTATCTGCCGATCCTCATGGTCTACGAGGCGATGCTCTTCGTGACCTGCGCGATCTTCTTGCGCCTCGGTCCCTACCCCTTCCCGGCGCGGCCCGAAGAATTCGGCGACGCCGCGTCGGTCAAGGTGCCGGCATGACAACGGAGCGATGGTCCCGGCCGGGGGCGCCGATCTTGGGGTTTCACGGCGATCGGCGGTACAGTTTCGCCAGCAGCGTTATTGAGGGTGCGCGATGACCAACACCGCGACGTATCACTTTCCCGTCCCGAGCCCCGAGGAGCTGATCGCGCGCGCCCGTGCGCTCGCGCCGGAAATTCGCGCCCGCGCCGAGGAAACCGAGAAAAACCGCGGCATCGCGCCGGAAATCGTCGAGAAAATCCGCAAGGCCGAGTTCCTGCGGACCTGCCGGCCGAAGGAATTCGGCGGCTTTGAGTACGACGCCGAGGTGGCGCTGACGATCGCATTGACAATATCCGCCGCCTGCGCCTCGACCGGCTGGACGGTCAACGGCGCGGTGTCGAACGGCATCTCGATGGCACATTGGCCGATCGAGGCGCAGCGCGAGGTATGGGCCAACGATGCCGACCCGTTCACCTTTGCGTGCTTTGCGCCGACCGGCACCGCGGTGCCGGCGCCCGGCGGGTATCGGCTCAGTGGCCGCTGGTCGTTTGCCAGCGGCTGCGACCTCTCGACTTGGGGCAAGCTCGGCGCCTTCATCAAGCCGCCCGGCGGCGAGGCCCCGTCCGATGGCGCCTTCTTTCTGCTGCCGATCGCGGATTGCGAGGTCATCGACAACTGGTTTGTCTGCGGCCTCGCCGGCACCGGCAGCAAGGACATCGCGGTCCACGACCTGTTCATCCCGGAGCACCGCGTGCTCAAGTTTTCCGAAACGCGGGCCGGCACGACGAAGGGGGCGCAGCACCACAACAATCCGCTCTACAAAATCCCGTTGTTGACGCTGGGCGCCTCGATGCTCGCCTCGACCGCGATCGGCGCCGCGCGCGGTGCGCTTGAGGCCTATCTCGACATGACCAATGGCCGCACGACGCGCGGCGCCTTGGCCGGCGGCGGCCTGCGCATGAAGGAATTCGCGACCGTGCAGCTGCGCGTCGCCGACGCGGCGGCCTCGGTCGATGCCGCCGAAATGATCCTCTTAGCCGGCATCCGCGATGCGCTGGCGAAATTGCGCCGCGGCGACGAGATCACGGTCGCCGACCGCATCAAGGTGCGGCGCGACCAGGCCTACGCGACGCAACTCGCGGTGCGCGCGGTCGAGGCGCTCAACGCCTCGACCGGCGGCTACGGGCTGCATCTCGAAAACCCGGTGCAGCGCGCCTGGCGCGACGCCAACGCCGTCGCCCGCCATGTCAGCCTCAACTGGGACGCGGTCGGCACGATGTACGGCCAGCACGTCTTCGGCCTCGAACCGAAGGGGCAATACTGATTTAGACGATGAGCGTGTCGTGTCAAAGTGGCAGGCGCCGCCGTGCAACCTCTCGTCCTGTCGGAACATTTGACACTGCGGTATGGGCGTTCGGCGCATTCATGATGAACGACTCTCCGGCGGCTGGTTTTCCCGAAGACCCGATCTGCGCCAAGGGGTCTGTTGCGGCGCGCCTTCGCGCGGGTGCCGCGCCAATAGGCAGGCCGCTTCCTCTCCGCCGCCGGGCGACCCCGGCGGGCGGAGAGGAAACCAGGCAGCTAGTGCAGCGGCGAGAAAGAGGCCGGCACGACCAGCATGTTGACCTGCTTCAACAGCTGGCCGGGCGTGCCGCCGCGCGGCGGCCAGATGCCGTCGCGCCGCGCCTTTTCGCGAACGTCGAAGCGCGCCTGGGCATCCTTATAGGCCCAGATGTGGCACCAGATGTTTAAGTCGCCCAGTTCGGACGAGCCGGCGAAGGCGAGCGGCGACAGTTTCGTGCGCGCGTCGATCGCGCTGGCCCAGCGCTCGATCGTGCCAGGGATCGCGCCGGGCCGCATCGTGTAATAGCGGATTTCGTAGATGCCGCCCAATTGCGCCGGCTCGAACTTCGGCGAGAACGGCGCCGGCACAAAAATCTGGCTGGTCTGGTCGACGATGAATTCGCGGATGTTGGGCGGCCAGCCCTCGACCTTTGTGGCGCGCGCCTTGGTGCGGGCTTCCAGGCTGTCATACGGCCAGACGTGAATGATCTGGTTGAGCGGGCCAACTTCGGTGTGCCAGAAGGCGCCGAGCGGCGAGACTTTTGTGCGGTTCGGCAGACCGGCGCCGAAGCGCTCTTCGGCCTGCGCGACGGTGCCGGGCTGCAGCGTATAGGTGCGAAACTCGACAATCATGGCGTTTCCTTTC
>DATJUL010000006.1:0-3177 GCA_035502295.1 Allostellaceae bacterium
CGGCATCCCGCCGGAACTCGTCGCGACCGTCAGCGGCTATGTCGAACTGGCCCGCAGCTTCCGGCCGCAGGGCGCGCCCTATCTCGAAAACCACCGCGGCCATTTGATGTTCGTAAAGCCGGAGGAGCGCCCTTTCGTCACGGCCGAATTGATCCGCCATACCTCGCTTGCCGCCACCGAGCGCGAGATCATCGAGCGCATCGCCGCGCTGGCCGCCGCCGGCTATGACGAGATCGCGCTGCGCATCGCCCCCGGCCAGGAGCATGCGATCGAGGATTGGGGCCGCATTCGCCGGGCCTTCGTCTAGAGCACGATCGGGCTAACTTGAAGCACCCCAAACCGTCATCCGCGGGCTTGACCCGCGGATCTCAGAGATGGCCGGGTCAAGCCCGGCCATGACGGATAGGGGTGATTCGATCCAACGCAATACCGCTCTAGGGATCGGGGAGACAATCGGGCGCCGGCGTGCGGCGGTTCGCCGGCAACCCGGCATGCCGCCTTGTCGTCGTCGCTGCCGGACAGGAGGCGGGTCCGGTAGCCGGCGGCGACCAGGGCGTCGACGATCGTATCGACATGCCGGCGGTTCTGCGTTTCGACGACGACGTCGAGTTCGGCGCGCTTGACCGACGTGTCGTGAAACAGCCGCTGGTGGTGCACCTCGACGATGTTGCCGCCGAGCCCGCCGATGACACCGGCGACACGCGACAGGACGCCCGGCAGATCGGGCAATTCGCAGCGCAGGCGCACGAGCCGGCCGCTGCGCACCAAGCCGCGCATCAACAGCGAGGCCAACAGGCGCGCGTCGATATTGCCGCCGGTCAACACGATGCCGACGCGCCTGCCGCGAAAGCGCTCGGGTTCAGCCAAGAGCGCCGCGACGCCGGCGGCGCCGGCGCCCTCGACGACGAGCCTCTGGCGTTCGAGCAGGAGTTCGACCGCCGCTTCGAGCTGGCGTTCGGTGACGAGCCGGATGCCGCCGACCAGTTCGGCGACGATCCGGCGCGTCAGCACCCCCGGCTCCTTGACCGCGATGCCTTCGGCCAAGGTCGTGCCCTCCGTCGGCGGGCCGGAATCGAGGCCCTGGAGGACGCGGTACATCGACGGATAGAGCGACGACTGCACGCCGATGATTTCGGTCTCGGGTGCCAGCGCTGCGGCCGCGACCGCGATGCCGGAGATCAGGCCGCCGCCGCCGACCGGCACAAACAGCGCGTCGAACCCGTCGCAGTCGCCGAGCATTTCGAGCGCGATCGTGCCCTGGCCGGCGATGACCAGGGGGTCGTCGTAGGGATGCACCGGCACGAGGCCGCGCTCCTCGGCCAGCCGGTCGGCGGCGCGGCGCGCATCGACGAGGCTGTCGCCCTTCAGCACGACCTTGGCGCCGAGCGCCTCGGTGCGGTCGATCTTGGTGAACGGCGTGCCGGAAGGCATCACGATCGTCGCCGGAATGCCGAGGCGGCGCGCATGATAGGCGACGCCCTGGGCGTGGTTGCCCGCCGACATCGCGACCACCCCGGCGCGTCGCTCGGCGGCGCGGAGGCTCAGCAATTTGTTGAGTGCGCCGCGCTCCTTGAAGGCGCCGGTCGCCTGCAATGTTTCGAGCTTCAGGAAAACCTCGCACCCGGCGATGGCGGAAAGCGCCGCGGCATGCACCAGCGGCGTCCGCGCGACCGCGCCGGCAATCGCCGCGGCGGCGCGGCGGACATCGTCGATCGTCACGGGCAGGTCGGTCATCGCGTGGGTTCCAGGGTCAAGGTTGCGACCGGCTTGGCGCGGCCGGGGACGAGATACACGAAATCCCGCCAGCGCCGCACGAGGTCGGCGAAATGCGGCGACAGCGGGTTGCCGGACTGGCCGGGGGCGGCGATCATCCGCGAATCGCGCGGCGACGCAAGGTCGGTGATCATGCGCAGCCCGGCGCCGAAAGTCTGCCGGTACGGGTGCGCGTCATCGCGGATCGTCGTCACACCGCGGTCGATCGTGTCGAACCCGCCGCCGGTTGAAATCCGCGGATCGACCCAATCGCGCAGGACCGGGATGCGGCTGAACACCGGATTGCGGAATTCGGCGATATGCGCGCGGCCCCAGCGCCACGCCGCCATATCCGGCCCATAGGCGCGGCGCAGGCGGGCGAGCGCCTGCCGCAAGGTTGATGCGAGCAGCGTGTCGCAATTTGTCGTATGCGCCGCCGGCGGACCGCACCAGTCGTGACGATGCTGCAGGACCGCGGCGATGACGCGCGGCCGCAGGCCCCAGTACCCCGCCGCCGCCGGGCCGATATGGCCGAAGAACACGGCATGCGAGAACGCCCGCAGCCAGGCCGTGAACAAGAGCGGCGCGACCTTGTCGCGGTCCATGCGGAAATCCCACCGGCGCAGCCGAGCGAGCGCCGCGCGCGCGGCGCTGCCGGACGGCGCGATGCCGGACATCAGCGGCACCAGGCGCTCGGCCGCCAGCGACAGCGTATCGGCCTGGATGCGGGCGCTCGCCGCCGGCGATTGCCGCGGCGTCCTTTGCAGCAGCGCGGTGATGCGCAGGAAGCGGTTGGGCAGGTCCCAGTCGTGCGACAGAAACCAAGGATAGCTGTCGGGCACGATTTTGTTGTTGGCGCTGACAAAATGCCCGCTCGCTGGATTCGTCGGCTGCGGCAATTGCGCGAACGGGATGTAGCCGGTCCAATCGTATTCGCCGGTCCAGCCGGGCACCGGCAGCCAACCGTCGCCGTCTTTGCGGAGCGGCACGCGGCCCGGCGCGATAAAGCCGATCGTGCCGCCGCGGTCGGCGTAGACGATATTCTGCTGCGGCGCGACAAACGCGCGCAATGCCTTGCGGAAGCCGTTCCAGTCGGAGGCTCGGTCGAGGTTCCACACCGCCTCGGGCGTCGTGTCGCCGGGTTGCAGGAACGGCGCCGCCAGCGCCAGCACATAGCCGGGCCGGACGTTGCCCGCGGGCAGCGCGTCGGAGATGACCGGACCGTGGCGGGTCACGCGCACCGTGAGCGCGACCGGTGCGGCGCCGCGCACCGCGATGACCTCACGGCGGGTCTGAAACGCGGCGCTGCCCTCCGGCGTCAGGTAGCGGCCGGGGTCGGCCGGATCGATCTTTTCGACGAACAGGTCCTCGACATCGCTGCCGGTTGTCGTCATGCCCCAGGCGATATCATCGTTGTGGCCGACC
>DATJUL010000007.1:0-4182 GCA_035502295.1 Allostellaceae bacterium
CACTCCGCGCACAGCCTCCAGCGCCGCGAGTGACCGCGGCCGCCCCAGCATGATCCGGCTGCAGAACATCGTCCCGCGCGGCGCGGACGACGATTGATCTTCCACGGCCGCCCGGGCGCGGCAAATGCCCGCCTGGTAAAATCTTTAGCCCGATGATAAAATGGCTGTCAATCTCCTCGGGCAGGCGACACCTTCATGATTTCGGACCATTCGTCCGTCGTAGAATCGGCCGGGCAACGCTGACAACTGCTAGAAGATCGCGGTCGATGAAGAAATCACCGCCGGCCATTGCCCGGTTGCCGGAGGATCCGCAGCGTCGGCTGCGGGTGCTTGTATTTACCACAGTTTTCCCGAACCGGGAGCAGCCGCTGCACGGCACCTTTGTGGTTGAGCGGGTGCGCCATGCGGCAAAACTGGCCGACATCCACGTCATCGCGCCGATCCCCTGGCACCGCGTCGTGCGCGGTCTGCCGCCGCGGCGCGAGGTTGCCGCGGGCCTGCCGGTCAGCCATCCAGTGCTCTGGTACCCGCCGAAAATATTGGGGTCGCTGCGCGGTCTGTTCATGTTCTTGTCGACCTTCCGCGAGATCGTCCGATTGCGTGCGACGTTCGATTTCGATTTGATCGATGCCCATTTCGCCTACCCCGACGGCTGGGCAGCGGTGCTGCTGGGACGCTGGTTTCATCGCCCCGTCTGCATCACGCTGCGCGGCACGATCGAGCAGTGGTCGCGGCGCCCGCTCGGGCGGTTCCTGTGCGATTGGGCGATGCGGCGCGCGGCGCGGGTCATCGCGGTTGCCGAAAGCCTGGCCGAACGCGCCCGCCAAGGCGGCATTCCGCCGCAGCGCATCGCGGTTATTGCTAACGGAATTGATACCGATCGTTTCCATCCGCTCGATGCCTCGGAAGCGCGGCGCCGCGTCGGATGGCGGACGGACGGCCGTTTGCTCGTCTCGGTCGGGCATGTTTCGCCGCGCAAGGGCTTTCACCGGGTCATTCGGGCGCTGCCTCGGATTCTCAAATCGTTTCCCGACGCTTATGTCACGATTGTCGGCGGCAGGGGGGCGGAGGAAGACAACAGCGCCGAGCTTCGCGCGCTGGCGCAGCGGCTCGGGCTGGCGGACCGTGTCGCCTTTATCGGGGCAAAACCGCCGGACGACGTCGCGCTGTGGCTGGCGGCGGCGGATCTCTTCATCCTCGCGAGCGATTTCGAGGGTTGCCCGAATGTCGTCCTGGAGGCGATGGCATGCGGACGGCCGCTCGTCGCGACCAAGGTTGGCGATATTGAGCGCATGGTACCGAGCTTCGCCGGCGTATTGTTCGACGACCCGGAGGACGAGGCGGCGCTGGCCGACTGCGTCGTTGCCGCGTTAGGCCGGAAATGGGACGACACCCGTATCCGTAACCATGTCGCGGCGCGATCCTGGGATGATGTCGCCGAGGCCGTCGCGGCACAATGGCAGTTGGCGGTCAACCCGAAACCCGCCGTTATCCTCGCCGATCAACCGTTGCCGGTTCGCCCAGCCAGCGCGCGACCCATTGTGACAGGCCCCCCGTCTTTGCCAGAAAACCCGTCATAATCTGCAACGTCTCGTTCGGGCCGCTGTTGGTGACGGCGGTGACGGCAGCAAGAACCGGCGATCGGGGGGCACGGCGCAGCGAATTCAGCGCCTGATCGAGGCGGGCCGGGATGCCCAGCCCGCTCGGCCGCCCGTTGACCCAAAGCGCCGTGGCGATCGCGGTCTCGCGGTTGTTGCCGGTGGCCAATTCGGTGACCCGCCAGACCGGGGCCTGCGGCCCGGCACCGGCGCGGAAACCGCTGCTCTGCAGCGGATCTCCCGGCGGTGTTTCGATGGCCCGCACCGACAGGAACAGCGGCCGCACGCTGATGCGCGGCGAAAAGCGGTAAAAGGTCAGGCGAAAAGCCTCGCCGTCGCAGCGATAAATGGCCGAACGGCTGGCGCCGGCAGCGATGCCGTCTTCGGTCCGGCCAGCGTCGGGCGCCGGGCCGCTGCACCCCTGGAGCGGCGGCATCGGGATCGCGATGGCGGCGAGCGTGGCGGTGCCGAGGCGGTCCATGTAGCCGGCGGCAACAGTCGGCACCGCCGCCGAACACACGGCGATTGCGAGCGCCAGCGCCGCAGGGGCGGTGATGCGGCCCGAGGTCTTTGCCATAACGCCGGTCGTCCGTTTCGGCTGCTGCCGGAAGTGGAACCCGACCAGGATCAGAATAGCCCCGATGATGACGTAAAAACCCCACCCCCAGACCACGTGGTCCGCCTCGACGGCCTGAAGGTTGCCCCAGAAATGCGCGATCAGGATCGTCCCGAAAACGCGAAAGCAGTTGGCAACGATTGCGAGTGCGACGGCAAAGACGCTGAACACTATGCGGCGCACCGGACTTGTATACATGATGCAGGCATAGAGCACGCCGAACGCCGCCGACGCGATCAGGAACCGCAGCCCGGAGCAGGCTGTGTGAACGAGAAATGACCCTTGCGGAATCTGGATGATGATCCCGTCCGTGAAGGTCGGAATCCCGACGAGCTTAAGGCCGAACGTGGCAAACCGGACGACCAGCGCCTGCAGCGGCGCGACGACGAAGTCGCCAAACGGCACCAGAAAATAAAGGTAGAGCAACGGCGTGACCAGGGCCCGCCAGGCGGCCAGCCCGACGATGGCCAGCACCATGATCTGGAACAAGGTCATGGCCACAAGCTGGCGGGCTTCGATGATGCCGATACGGTCGGCGGCAAACCATGCCGCCGCTACCGGAATGGCGAAGAGCGCGATCCACGGGGCCGGCTGCGGCAATGTCGCCGTGATCTCCTGCCGCCGTTCCCACGCGAGGTAGGCTGCCACCGGCAGCACGAGATAGCAGTGATTGTAGGCGTCCGAGTTGCCCCATACCTGAACGGCCAAATCGATCTCGGCGCGGAAGAGATAGCCGAGCACGCAACTTCCAATGACCAGGGCAATGCCGGCGACGATCCAGTCGCGCCGCGCCGGGGCCAATTCCGCTATCGCCGTCGCCGGCGACAAAGGGTTATTCACCATCGTCTACTGCGCCTTTGACTGACGTGTTCGACGCGATAGTCGCGGAACAGCACCCCGTCCGGCGTCAATTTCCCGGTCCTGTAGCCGACCGGCCGCAGCAGGTCGTAGGTATCCATCAATGTCACGGGAATTCAGCAGCGATAAGCTTTTGTTCAGAAGTTTTGCTGAATGCCATGCGACGACTTTACGCAGATGGGGCATTGAATGACATTCGCTCCGAGCATGCGGCGTCGCTTCGCGAAGCAACCTACGCCGTTTGCACAATGCCGCCTCGCCGCGCCGGCATCAATTCCGCAATGTTCTGGTCGCGGGCGCTGCGTACCTGGGGGGCGACGGCAATGAAACGTGGCCCATCCGCGGTCCGGCGCTTTCTCAAATCAGATCGGCGAAGCTTGCTTCGGTCTTGCGGAAGCGGCGCAGGCCGAACCACAGGAAAAAGGCCGCAACCGCGCCGCTGGCCGCCAACTCCGGCGGCTGGAGTTGGCTCTGGCCGCCAAGGATGCACCAGCGGAACCCGTCGATGACCCCGACCATCGGGTTGAGCGAGTAGAGCAGCCGCCATTGCGGCGGCACGACGTGCGAACTGAAGCCCACCGGCGACACGTAAAGCCCCAGTTGCACGATGAATGGAATGACGTAGCGGAAATCGCGGTACTTGATGTTCAGGGCGGTCGCCCACAGCGCCGGGCCGATGCTGGCAACCGCCGCAAGCAGCACGAAAACCGGCAGGAACGCGATCTGCCAACTCGGCAGAAAGCGGTACCACACCATCATGCCGACCAGGATGGCAAAGGAGATCGCAAAATCGACAAAGGCGACGACGACGGCCGCTGTTGGAACGATCAGCCGCGGGAAATAGACCTTGCTGATCAGGTTGGCATTGCCGACAAGGCTGTTCGAGGCATCGCCGAGACCGCTCGCGAAAAAAGTCCACGGCAGCATGCCGGCAAACACCATCAGCGCATACGGCGCGCTGCCGTCGGAGGGCAGCTTCGCGAGGCGCCCGAACACAACCGTGAAAATCAACATCGTCAGAAACGGGCGGATCAATGCCCAGGCCGCGCCGATCACCGTCTGCTTGTAGCGCACTGCGACATCGCGCCACGCCAGCACAAAGAAAAGTTC
>DATJUL010000008.1:0-9275 GCA_035502295.1 Allostellaceae bacterium
CGGCCTCCACACCGACGATCCCGGTTATCCGGACACCCCGGTGGTTGCCCGCTTCACAGAAGGCGGGGTCGTTTTTCAATACGACAGTATCACCGGCCAGTACATCCAATTGTCGCAGACCGATGCGGCGCGGATGCCGCCCCCGCCGCCGGTCGGCGGCGTGCCGATCCCGCTGCCGGCGCCGTGACGGCCTGCGCCGGATCGACTCGCAGCCGCCGGCAACGAATGGTGCGTCGGGGATTTGCAGCGGAGGCTGCGATGCGGCTCGTTGGATAACGCCCAAAACCGGCGGCGCGGCGACGGCATTGCCTCGACAAGGCGGTTTTGTTACAACCCGCGCGACCGCGCCGCGGGATCGGACCCGCCGTCGCCGTCGCCTTTCCCGGCCGGCTGATGAAGATCCTCGCCTGCAACAGCAACCGCCCGCTTGCCGAGGCGATTTCCGCCTATCTCGGCCTGCCGCTGACGCGGGCCAGCGTGCGGCGCTTCTCCGACATGGAGGTGTTCGTCGAGATCCACGAGAATGTGCGCGGCGAAGACGTTTTCGTGATCCAATCGACCTCGTATCCGGCCAACGACCACCTGATGGAATTGCTGGTCGCGCTCGACGCGTTGAAGCGCGCTTCGGCGCGGCGCGTGACGGCGGTCATCCCCTATTACGGCTATGCAAGGCAGGACCGCAAATCGTCGTCGCGGTCGCCGATCTCGGCGAAACTCGTCGCCAACCTGATCACCACCGCCGGGGCCAACCGGGTCTTGACGCTCGATCTTCATGCCGGGCAGATCCAAGGATTTTTCGACATCCCGACCGACAACCTCTATGCCGAGCCGGTGCTGATCAAAGACATCCGCGATGTGCACGGCAAGCGCGACCTCGTGCTGGTGTCGCCCGATGTCGGCGGCGTCTATCGCGCCCGCTCGATCGCCCGCCGGCTCGACGCCGATCTGGCGATCATCGACAAGCGGCGGGAGCGCGCCGGCGTCTCCGAGGTCATGAACATCATCGGCGATGTCGCGGGGCGCCGCGCGATCCTCGTCGACGACATCGTCGACAGCGCCGGTACGCTGTGCAACGCCGCCGCGGCGCTGGTCGACAACGGGGCGGACGGGGTCTATGCCTATGTCACGCACGGCGTTCTGTCGGGTGGCGCGGTGGCGCGGGTCGCCGCCTCGCCGATCACCGAGTTGGTGCTGACCGACAGCATTGTCGCGACCGAGGCGGTGCGGGTCGCCAACAACGTCCGGCAATTGACCATCGCGCCGCTGATGGCCGAGGCGATCCTGCGGATCAGCGAGGAGCGTTCGGTCTCCAGCCTGTTCGATTGACCGTCGCAAGCCAACCGCATCATGGCCGGGTTCGATCCGCCGATCGCCGACGGCGAGACAAGCGGCGTCAAGCCCGGTTGATGCCAGAATTTAGAGGAGCCGCGAGTTCATGCCTGAAATCATCAGCCTCGGCGCCGAACGGCGCCTGCGCGCCGGCAAGGGCGCGGCGCGCGCCGTCCGCCGTCAGGGCCGGGTGCCGGCGATTGTCTATGGCGACAACCAGGAGCCGGCGCTGATCAGCCTGGAGCCGCGCGAGCTGGGGCGCGCCGTCGCGCGACCGGCGTTTTTTGCAACGCTCGTCGATATCAGCGTCGATGGCGCGACGCACCGCACGCTGCCCCGCGACGTGCAATACGATCCCGTCAGCGACAAGCCGATCCACGCCGATTTCATGCGGGTCGGCGCCGGCGCCACGGTGACCGTCACGGTGCCGGTGTCATTCATCAACCAGGAACGCTCGCCGGGGCTGCGCCGCGGCGGCATCCTCAACATCGTGCGCCATGGCATCGAAGTGATCTGCTCGGTCGACACCATCCCCGATCGGCTGGTCGTCGATCTCGACGGGCTCGATATCGGCGACAGCGTGCATATTGCCGCGGTCGCGATGCCGGCGGGCGCGCGCTCCGCAGTCCACGAGCGCGACTTCACGATCGCCAGCATCGCCGCGTCTTCGGCGGTGCGCGAGGAGGCTTTGGCGGCCGCGGCAACCGCAGCGGCGCCCGCCGCCGGCGAGGTCCCGGTCGCCGCGACGCCGACCCCCGCCGCCTGACCAACGCCAACCAGGGAGAGTGGAGATGGCCAAAATCCCGAAATCGCTGCAGTCGCACATCAACACCGCGTTCCCCGCCAATGTGTGCCTGTTGGGTTCGTGTTTGCCGAACGGCTTTGCGCAAATCACGCCGCGCGGCGGCACGATGGTGTTCGACGACGAGCACATCGCCCTGTGGGAGCGCGGCAAAGGCTCGACCAACGCCAACCTGCAGGACGGGACGCCCCTGACGGTCTATTTCAGAAAGCCGCAATTGCGCGAAGAGGGCCTCTTGCCGAAGGGCGGCATCGCCCGCTTTTATGGCCGCGCCAAGATTCATAAATCCGGGCCGGTCTACGAGGAAGTGTGGCGGCGGCTCGTCCAGCCGGAAAAGGATCGCGACCCGAATAAGGCCGGGTTTGCCGTGCTGATCGAGATCGACCGCGCCGAAGACCTCGACGGCGCACCGCTGAACCTCGACTGAGCGGCCCTTACGCCAGAAACTGTTCCTTGAAGACGCGTTCTTCGAGGTTGGCGTCGTGGTCGAACAACAGCGTCATCGCGATGTCGCGGTCCTCGCAGATTTCAACCCGCGAGACCTCGCGCACCTCGGTGAAATCGGCGACGGCGCTGACCGGCCGCTTGTCGGTTTCGAGCGCCTCGATCAGGACGCGCACGCTGCGCGGCAGCAGCGCGCCGCGCCAGCGTCGGGGGCGAAACGCGCTGATCGGCGTCAGCGCCAGGATGCCGGCGCCCAACGGGATGATCGGCCCGTGCGCCGACAGGTTGTAGGCGGTGCTGCCGACCGGCGTCGCCAAGAGGATGCCGTCGGCCATCAATTCCTCGAGCCGAACGACGCCGTCGACGCTGATCCGCAGCTTCGCGGCCTGGCGGGTCTCGCGCAACAGCGACACTTCGTTGAAGGCGATCGCGCGGCACACGTCGCCGCGCTCGCAAATGGCGGTCATGTTGAGCGGGTGAAGTTTGACCGGCTGCGCGGCGGCGAGCCGCTCGGCCAGCCCGTCGGCGTGATAAGGGTTCATCAGGAAGCCGACGCTGCCGCGATGCATGCCGAAAATCGGTTTTCCGCTGCCGATGAAGCGATGCAGCGTTTCCAGCATGAAGCCGTCGCCGCCGAGCGGCACGATGATGTCGGCGTCCTCCGGGTCGATCGTGCCGTAGCGGCGGCGCAGCTCGGCAAGCGCCTGTTGCGCCGCCTCGGCGTCGGAGGCGACGAACGCGACCGGCGGCGCGTGCGCGGCAGTCACCCGCCGGTCACGCTCATATGGCGGCCGACGGCCGGGCGCTGGTGGCGCCGGTCGATGATGAAATCGTGGCCCTTGGGCTTCCGGTCGATCGCCGCACGGATCGCCGCTTCGAGCGGCGCGTCGCTTTCCGATTGCCGCAGCGGCGTGCGCAGGTCGGCCGCGTCTTCCTGCCCGAGGCACATATAGAGCGTGCCGGTGCAGGTCAGCCGCACACGATTGCAGCTCTCGCAAAAATTGTGGGTGAGCGGCGTGATGAAGCCGAGCCGGCGCCCGGTTTCACGCACCGTTACATAACGCGCCGGGCCGCCGGTGCGGTAATCGCTCTCGTCCAGCGTCCAGCGCCGCTGCAGCCGCGCGCGCACGAGGGACAGCGGCAGGTATTGCTCGAGCCGGTTTTCGCCGCCGATGTCGCCCATCGGCATGACCTCGATGATGACAAGATCGAAGCCTTCGTCGCCGGCCCAGGCGACGAGATCGTCGAACTCCTCTTCGTTGACGCCGCGCAACGCCACCGTGTTGATCTTGACCGCGAGCCCGGCGCGCTTGGCCGCGGCGAGGCCGTCGAGCACCTGCTCCAACCGGCCGCGGCGGGTGATCGCGGTGAATTTCGCCGGGTCGAGCGTATCGACCGAGACGTTGACACGTCTGACACCGCACTCGCGCAACTCCTCGGCGTGACGGGCGAGCTGGCTGCCGTTGGTGGTCAGGGTCAATTCGTCGAGCGCGCCCGCCTTGATGTGCCGGCCGAGGCCGCGGAACAGGCTCATGATGTCGCGCCGGACCAGCGGCTCGCCGCCGGTCAGCCGCAGTTTCCGGACGCCGAGACGGACAAAGGCACCGCACACCCGATCGAGCTCTTCGAGGGTCAGCACCTCGCGCTTCGGCAGAAAATTCATCTCTTCCGCCATGCAATAGACGCAGCGGAAGTCGCACCGGTCGGTGACCGAAACGCGCAGATAGGTGATCGTGCGTCCGAACGGGTCGATCATGCCAAGCTCGTTACCCGCGCCGATCCCGGCGCTGCATCCGCATATATAGGAAGGCCGGCCGCCGCTGTCGCCCCCGATGTGAGCATGGCTATTCGCCGCGCGGCGCCTCCTGCGGCTCCGGCGGAAACCAGTCGCCCAGCACCTGCTCCTCGGTATAAGCGAAAAGCTCCAGATAGCTCTCAGCCCTCAGTGCCTCCGCCAGCGAGCCGTCCAATTCGCCGCGATCGGCAAGATCGGCAAGTGCAAGCCGCGCGCCACGCTCGATCTCCCGGCGAATTATCTCCAGGGTTTCTCGTCGTAAGCTCGGGCTGTCATCGAGCAGATCCTCGATCTGCGTCCGCGCGTCACGGATGGATTCGCGCCAACCCCGCCGAGGGCCAATCGCGGGCGAGTGTTCGAGCTTGATCAAATGGAGAACGATCCGACGGACTTGACTGTGGAGCGTTCGTCTATCCGTTTTGCCCAAATCCTCGATCTCCTCGGCAACGTTCTCCCAGTCGATCGGCTGGTCGGTGCCGGCTCGGGCGGCCGCACGTAGCGCCGCGGCTTGCTGCTTCGACCAAAGGACGAAATCTTCATGGTAAAGAGATTTGGTCTCGCTCATATCGCCTCACCTGCGCCGCTCCATCCAACATGGCACCATGCGCCTTGCAGCGGAAGCCTGCGCCGCCCATCATTCCCGGTATGGACGAATTCGCCGTCAAGCCCGACCCCGACGATCCGCGGCTGACCCGGCGGGTGCGCGGGATCGACCAGGAAGGCCGTCCGATCGAGACCGCGGTCGTCACCGAGCGCTCGCTGACGCTGTTTCTCAATGGTCGCGAAATCGTCACGATGATGACGATCGGCGACCACCCCGACTATCTCGCCGTCGGCTATCTGCTGAACCAGAACATGCTGGCCGCCGACGACCGCATCGTCGCGGTGGATTACGACGACGAGATCGAAACCGTCGTCGTGCGCACCGCGCGCGAGACCGATTTCGAGGACAAGCTGAAGAAAAAGACGCTGACCTCGGGCTGCGCGCAGGGCACGGTGTTCGGCGACCTGATGGAGAAGTTCGACGAGGTGCGGCTCGACCGCGCGGCGATCCTGCGCACCTCGTGGCTCTATGCGCTGACCCGCAAGATCAACACCGCGCCGAGCCTTTATCTCGCGGCCGGTGCGATCCACGGCTGCGTGTTGTGCGAAGAGGATCGGCCGCTGCTCTACATGGAGGATGTCGGCCGTCACAACGCGGTCGACAAGATCGCCGGCTACATGCACCTCAACGGCATCACGCCCGCCGGCAAGATATTTTACACGACCGGCCGGCTGACCTCGGAGATGGTGATCAAGACCGTGCAGATGCGCATCCCGATCCTGGTCTCGCGCTCCGGGTTTACCGCGTGGGGCGTCGAACTGGCGCGGCAGGCGGGCCTGACGCTGATCGGCCGCGCCAAGGGCAGGCGTTTTGTGGCGCTCGCCGGCGAAGAACGCATCGTGTTTGACAGCGACCCACGCGCCGTCGGCGATGAGCCGGCACGGCTCGCGCGCAAGGCGAGCCGCGCCGAGGAGGACGCAGAATGACCGCCCCGGTCGTCGGCGTGCTGCTGGCGGGCGGCTTGTCGCGCCGCATGGGCGGCGGCGACAAGACGCTGCGCCTCTTGGGCGGGCGGCCGCTGCTTCAGCATGTCATCGACCGGATGCGGCCCCAGGTCGCGACGCTCGTCATCAATGCCAACGGCGACCCCGCCCGCTTCGCGCCATTCGGTTTGGCCATCGTCGCCGACAGCGTGCCGGATTTCGCCGGGCCGCTCGCCGGAATCCTGGCCGGCCTCGATTGGGCGGCCGAACATCGGCCGGATTGCGCATATGTCGTCAGTGTCGCGACCGACGCGCCGTTTCTGCCGACGGATCTGGTCGCCCGCCTGAGCGAGGGCATGGAACGCGAGGGCGCCGATCTCGCCTGCGCCGCGTCGGGCGGGCAGCCGCATCCGGTCATCGGGTTGTGGCCGGTCGGGCTGCGCGGCGATCTGCGCGATGCGCTCACCGCCCAGGGCATCCGCAAAGTCGATGTGTGGACCGCGCGTTACAAACTCGCGACGGTCGAATTCGCCGCCGGTCCGATCGACCCGTTCTTCAACGCCAATCGTCCGGACGATCTGGAGCGCGCCGCCATCCTCCTCGCCGCCGCGCTCTAATATTACCCGATTGCGACCAGCGCCAGCAGCACGACGAGGCCGGCAATCGCCAGCCCGGCATGGCTGAAGACGAGCAGTTCGCTCGGTCGCCGCCGGCGCCATGCCACCCACGCGAGGCGCAGCCCGAACAACAGCGCCAGCGCCAGCAGGACGGCTGCGGTCGGCCCAAACCCGGCGGTGCCCATGCCGGTATCCGGCACTCCGCGCCGCAGCGCCAGGATCAGCGCCGCGAGGCCGGCTGCACCGAGGATCGGGTGTGCGGCGACGAGCGCCGCCGCCGGCCGCCGTGCCGATCCCCCGCGCAGGTAGCTGATCGCGAGACCGCCGCCCAACGCCGCGGCGCCGCACAGCAGAGCGAAGGCGACGCGGAGCAATCGCTCGCCGCAGCGTCAGATCGAAAACGAGTTGCCGCAGCCGCAGGACGAGGCGGCGTTCGGGTTTTTGATCTGGAACGAGGCGCCCATCAGGTCCTCGACAAAATCGAGTTCGGCGCCGGCCAGCAGATCGAGCGAGACCTCATCGACGACGACCGCGACGCCGTCCTTCGCGAAGACGACATCATCCGGGTTCTGCTGCGCGTCGAAACTGAGGCCGTACTGAAAGCCGGAGCAGCCACCGCCCGACACGGCAATGCGCAGAAAGGCACCCGCCGCAGCCTCCTGCACCTGCAACGCGGCGATGCGGCGCGCCGCGTTCTCGGTGACCGTGACGCGGCGTTCCTGCAGTGTCGTCGTCGGCGCCTCGCTCATCTTTTTCCCGCTCCATCCCATCCGGCTGCTCCGATCCCTATTTAGGGAGTTTCGGCTTCGTCTGAAAGACGATCGGAGCAGCAATGATGACGTTGCGCGCCGTACCGGGCGGACGCGACGAGGCGGCGGCCGCGCCGGACGACAAGCTCGTCTGCCTCGAAGCTCTGGAACAGAAGGTGCTGTGGCTCTCCACCTGGATGATCCACAACGCCAACCACCTGCGGCCGAGCCGCGACGGGCTGAAGGTCGGCGGCCACCAGGCCTCGTCGGCCTCGGTCGCGACGCTGATGACGGCGCTCTATCTCGACGTGCTGCGGCCGCAGGACCGGGTCGCCGTCAAGCCGCACGCCGCGCCGGTGTTTCATGCGCTGCAATATCTGCTCGGGCGGCAGAGCCGCGACAAGCTTGAACGCTTTCGCGCGTTTGGCGGTGCGCAGGCCTATCCGTCGCGCACCAAGGATGGCGATATCGTCGATTTCTCGACCGGCTCCGTGGGCCTCGGCGTCGGCGTCACGCTGTTCGCGGCGCTGGTGCAGGATTACGTGCGGCTGCACCGCCTGACGGATCGGCCGGCCGGCCGCATGATCGCGCTGGCGGGCGATGCCGAGCTCGACGAGGGCAACATCTTCGAGGCGCTGCTCGAAGGCTGGAAGCACGATGTGCGCAACCTGTGGTGGATCATCGATTACAACCGCCAGAGCCTCGACGCCGTCGTCTCCGACCGGCTGTTCGGCCGCATCGACGCGCTGTTCGAGATGTTCGGCTGGCGCGTCGTGACGCTGAAATACGGCCGGCTGTTGCAAGCCGCCTTTGCCCGGCCGGACGGCGACCATCTGCGCGACTGGATCGACGCCTGCCCAAATTCGCTCTACTCGGCGCTCGTCTACAAGGGCGGGGAGGGCTGGCGCGAGCATCTGCGGCGCGACCTCAACCGCTGTCCCGGCATCCGCGCGATCCTCGACGAGCACGACGACGACGCGCTGGCGCGGTTGATGACAAACCTCGCCGGGCACGACATGGGGGCCGTGCTCGACGCCCTTCATGCCGTCGCCGACGACCAGCCGACGGTTTTCATCGCTTACACGATCAAGGGTTATGGCCTGCCGTTCGCCGGACACAAGGACAACCACGCCGGGCTGATGAACCGCGCGCAGATGGCGCTGTTTCAGCGGCGCATGGCGGTGCCGGCGGGCGGTGAATGGGACAAGTTCGCCGGGCTCGACCTGCCGGCCGAACGGCTGCGGAGGTTTCTCGCGCAGGTGCCGCTCGCCGGCGTGGCCGGCCGCTCGCTTGCCGCGCCGGCGATCGTGGTTCCCGATGCACTGCCGGTGCCGCGCGGCGGCATGCTGTCGACGCAGGAGGCCTTCGGCCGCATCCTCGGCACGCTCGCCGCCGACAACAGCGAACTGGCGTCTCGCATCGTGACGACCTCGCCGGACGTGACGGTGTCGACCAATCTCGGCGGCTGGGTCAACCGCCGCGGCCTCTTCGACCGCACCGAGCGCGCCGACATCTTCCGCGAGGAAAAGGTCGTCTCGGCGCAGCGCTGGGCGACGGCACCCAAGGGCCAGCACATCGAATTGGGCATCGCCGAGAGCAACCTGTTCCTCGAATTGGCTGCCCTGGGTCTCGCCGGACCACTGTTTGGCGCGCGGCTGTTGCCGGTCGGCACGCTCTATGACCCGTTCATCAAGCGCGGTCTCGACGCGCTGAATTACGCGCTCTACCAGGATGCCCGCTTCATCCTGGTCGCGACGCCGTCCGGCATCAGCCTGGCACCGGAAGGCGGCGCGCACCAATCGGTCGTCGAGCCGCTGATCGGCCTCGCGCAGCCCGGCCTCGTCGGCTTCGAACCCGCTTATGCCGACGAACTTGCGATCCTGTTGCGCTGGGCCTTCGCCGAACTCCAGCGCGCGGATGGCCATTCGGTCTATTTCCGTCTGTCGACGCGGCCCGTCGCGCAGCCGCAGCGGCAGTTCGACGCAGATACGGCCGGAGCGATCGTCGCCGGC
>DATJUL010000009.1:0-9627 GCA_035502295.1 Allostellaceae bacterium
GGCGGCGCCGCTGTCGTTTGTCGTGCAGAAGCATCGGGCGCGCCGGCTGCATTACGATTTCCGCCTGGAACTGGGCGGCGTCCTGTTGTCCTGGGCGGTGCCGAAGGGGCCGAGCCTCGACCCCGGCGAAAAGCGCCTCGCCGTCCATGTCGAGGACCATCCGATCGACTACGGCAATTTCGAAGGCGTCATCCCGCCGGGGCAATACGGCGGCGGCACGGTCATGCTGTGGGACCGCGGCACGTGGACCCCGCTGGACGCCGATCCCGATGCCGCGTTGCGCAAAGGCTCCCTCAAATTCCGCCTCGACGGCCAAAAGCTGCACGGCAACTGGGCGCTGGTGCGGATGGGCGGCAAGGCGGCGGGCGAGCGCCATGAAAACTGGCTCCTGATCAAGGAGCGCGACGCGGCGGCGGCACCGGGCAGCGATGCGGCGGTCGTCGCGGACAATCCAGACAGCGTCGCCACCGGCCGCTCGATCGAGGCGATCGCCGCCGACCGCGACCGGGTCTGGGATTCCGCCGGCGGCGGCGAGGTTCCGGGCGACCCCAAGCCAGCAAGAATGCCGCGCGTCCGTCCCCGCGGCGCGCGCAAGCGGGCGATGCCGGAGCGCTTGGCGCCGCAGCTCGCGACGCCGGCCGAGACGGCGCCCGACGGCGACGAGTGGCTGCACGAGATCAAATACGACGGCTACCGCCTCTTGGCACGCATCGACCACGGCGCCGTCACGCTGATCACCCGCGGCGGCCTCGACTGGACCGCGAAGTTTCCGGCGCTGGCCGAGGCGCTGGCGAAACTGCCGGTCGAAGAGGCGCTGATCGACGGCGAAATCGTCGCGTTGCTGCCGGACGGCCGGCC
Source organism: Allostellaceae bacterium (assembly GCA_035502295.1). GTDB lineage: Bacteria > Pseudomonadota > Alphaproteobacteria > ATCC43930 > CGMCC-115725 > DATARH01. Next base: position 859 of record DATJUL010000009.1, read on the forward strand.
CGACTTCGGCGCATTGCAGGAGGCGCTGTCGCGCGGCGCGACCGGCGATCTCGTCTTTTACGCGTTCGATCTGCTTTACCTCGACGGTGACGATCTGGCCGGCGCGGCGCTGGAGGACCGCAAGACGGCGCTCGCCGCGATCGTGCCGCCCCATTCGAGCGGCATGCTGCGCTACAGCGACCACCAGGCGGGGCGGGGGCCGGCATTCTTCGCGCAGGCCGGCAATTACCGGCTCGAAGGCATCGTCTCGAAGCGCCGCAACCGCCCGTACCGCGCCGGGCGCAGCCCCGATTGGCGGAAGGTCAAATGCCAGAACCGCGACGAATTCGTCGTCATCGGCTTTACCGAGCCGGCCGGCCGGCGGCACGGCTTCGGCGCGCTGATCCTCGGCTATTACGACCCGCACGGCCGCCTCAATTACGCCGGGCGCTGCGGCACCGGGTTCGGCGACGCGCTGCTCGCCGATCTGCGGCCACGCCTCGATGCGCTGGAACGCACCGATCCGCCCGCACCGGTGCCGCAGGGCGTCGCGCGGAAGGGCATCCACTGGACCGAGCCGCGGCTGGTCGCCGAGGTGCGCCATACCGGCTGGACCAGCGACAAGATGCTGCGCCATGCGGCCTTTCTCGGCCTGCGCGAGGACAAGCCGGCGGCGGAGGTCGTCTACGATCCGGCAGCGATTGGCGCCGGTTCGGCGGGTCCGCCCCTCAGCCCGGCCCCTCTCCCCGCAAGCGGGGAGAGGTTGGGGCCCAGCGCAAAGCGCTCGGAGGGTGAGGGGGAAGCCGAGGTAACACCGGCGCGCGACGGCAGCGTCTTGTTCGCCGGGGTGCGGCTGACCCATCCGGAGCGCCTGTTCTATCCCGAGGCCGGCATCACCAAGCTGGATTTGGCGCGCTATTACGCAGCGGTTGAGGACTGGGCGCTGCCGCATTTGGCGCACCGCGCGTTGAGCCTGGTGCGCTGCCCCGAGGGCTATACCGGAGAGTGCTTTTATCAAAAGCACTTTGCCAGCGGCGCCCCCGATATGCTCGGCCGCGTCACGATCACCGAAAAGGCGAAAACCGAGACCCATCTCGTCATCGAAAATGCCGCCGGGCTCGTCGCGATGGCGCAGATCGGAATTCTGGAGATCCATCCCTGGGGTTCGACGGTCGACCGGCTCGAAACCCCCGACCGCATCACCTTCGACTTCGACCCCGACGAGGGCTTGCCGTGGCCGCGCGTGACCGAGGCGGCGATCGACATGCGCGAAGCGCTCAGCGGCATCGGCCTGCACAGCTTTGCCAAGACCACCGGCGGCAAGGGGCTGCACGTCGTCGTGCCGGTGACGCCACAGCTCGAATGGGAGGCGGTCAAGGAATTCGCCAAATGGGTCGCCGAGCGATTCGTCAAGGCCTATCCCGATCGCTTCACCGCGAACATGGCAAAGCGGGCGCGGGCGGGGCGCATCTTCATCGACTACCTGCGCAACGGCCGTGGCGCAACCGCGATCGGCGCCTATTCGCCGCGCGCCCGCGCCGGCGCGCCGGTCGCGACGCCGCTGGCGTGGGACGAGGTCGAGAGCGGGCTGCGGCCCGCTTCGTTCACGATCGCGACGGTGCCCGCACGGCTCAAGCGCCTCAAAGCCGACCCGTGGGCCGATATGGCGACGCTGCGGCAATCGATCGGCGCCCGCATCCGCAAGGAGATCGGCATCTAGCTTGTGGCGTCCGCGGCCCCGCGGTGGTACACGGGGATTGCCGTATGCACGCCCGCAGGAGAGGCCGCGCCCTCGCAGAAGGGGATCGCGGCGCCGAAGGAGCAACCGCCCCGGAACCTCTCAGGCGAAAGGACTGCGGGCGCAAGGGCGCTCTGGAAAGCGGCGGGCCGGCCGCACAACCGCCGGGTCGCACACCGAAGGTGTAAGCCGCAGTCAGGACGGTTCGACGCGATTGCTTCGTCGCTCCGCTCCTCGCAATGACCACCACATTCCGTCATTGCGAGCGCAGCGAAGCAATCTCGGCGGGATCGCTCCGGCCGCGGTGAATCTCTCAGGGTCTCAGACAGAGGGGGCATCTCCGGGAACGCGCTGCGCGTTCTCCACCGGGAGGTGTGCCTGTGCCCGATACTGCCGAATCCCCGCCGTTGCGGCACACGCCGCTTCATGATCTGCACGTCGCGCTGGGCGCCCGCATCGTCGCGTTCGCCGGCTACGCGATGCCGGTGCAGTACAAAGCGGGCATCATCGCCGAGCACCGGCACACGCGTACGCAGGCCGGCCTCTTCGATGTGTCGCACATGGGGCAGATCAGGCTTCACGGCGAAGCGGCTTCAGCCGCGCTGGAAGCGCTCGTCCCCGGCGATCTGCAAGCGCTGGAACCCGGCCGCATGCGCTACACGCTGCTGCTCAATGAGCGGGGCGGCATCCTCGACGACCTGATGGCGACTCGCGTCGCGGGCGGGCTGATGCTCGTCGTCAACGCCGCGTGCAAGGACGCCGATCTGGCGCATCTGCAAGCCCGGCTCGACCGCGCGGTCACCATCGAGCCGCGCTTCGAGCGTGCGCTGTTGGCACTGCAAGGGCCGGCCGCGGCCGCGGTGCTTGCCCGCCATGCCGCCGGCATCGAACATCTGCCGTTCATGACCGGGACCGAGGCTTCGATCGCCGGGGCTGCCTGCTTTGTGACCCGCTCCGGCTATACCGGCGAGGACGGCTTCGAGATTTCCGTCGCCGGCGACGCGGCAACGGCATTGGCGCAGCGCCTGCTGGCCGAGCCCGAGGTCGCGCCGGTCGGCCTCGGCGCCCGCGACACGCTGCGCCTCGAAGCGGGTCTCTGCCTCTGGGGCCACGACATCGACGAGACGACGACGCCGGTCGAAGCGAGTCTTGCCTGGACGATCGGCCGGCGGCGGCGCAAGGCCGGCGGGTTTCCCGGCGCCCTGATCATCCTGCGCCAATTGGCCGAGGGCGCGGCCCGCAGGCGGGTTGGCATCCGCCCGGACGGCCGCGCGCCGGCGCGCGACGGCACCGCGATCCTCGATCCCTCCGGCGCGCCGCTCGGCCACGTGACGAGCGGCGGCTATGGCCCGTCCGTCAATGCGCCGATCGCGATGGGTTATGTCGCGGCGAGCCATGCCGCGGCCGGCACGGCGCTGTCGCTCGTCGTGCGCGAGGTGAAGCGGCCGGCCCACGTCGCACCGCTGCCGTTTGTCCCCAATCGCTATTACCGGGGCTGACCCGAGCCGCTCCAGGAGGAAGCCGATGAGCGTGACGCGGTATACCAGGGACCACGAATGGGTCCGCCAGGACGGCGACGTCGTGGTGGTCGGCATCACCGATTTTGCGCAGCAGCAGCTGGGGGATGTCGTCTACGTCGAACTGCCCGAAATCGGACGCATCGTCGAACAGGGCAGGGAGGCCGCCATCGTCGAATCGGCGAAGGCGGCGAGCGAGGTCTATGCCCCGGTCTCCGGCGAGGTCGTCGCGGTCAACGAAGCGATCCTCGGCAATCCGGCGCTGGTCAACGAGGACGCGATGGGCGAGGGGTGGTTCATCAAGCTGCGCCTCGCCGATCCGCAGCAGTTCGAGGCGCTGATGGACGCGACGGCGTACGCGGCTCTCGTCGCGGAGCAGGGCTGATGCGCTATCTGCCGCTGACCGATGCCGACCGCGCGCGGATGCTGGCGAGGGTCGGCGCCCCGTCGATCGAGGCGCTGTTTGCCGACGTGCCGCCGGCGGCATGCCGTACGGACCTGCTCGACCTGCCGCTGGCGATGGGCGAGATGGAGGTCGAGCGCCGGCTGGCCGCAATGGCCGCGACGAACCTCTCGGCCGGCGCCGCGCCGTGCTTTCTCGGCGGTGGCGCCTATCGCCACCATGTGCCGGCGGCGGTCGATCATCTGATCCAGCGCGGCGAGTTTCTGACCTCGTACACGCCCTACCAGCCGGAACTGGCGCAGGGCACGCTGCAATACCTCTTCGAGTTCCAGACCCAGGTGGCGCTGTTGACCGGCATGGAGATCGCCAACGCCTCGCTCTATGACGGCGCGACCGCCTGCGCCGAAGGGGTCGCGATGGCCGGCCGCATCACGCGGCGCAACAAGGCGATCCTGTCGGGCGGGCTGCACCCGCATTATCGCGCCGTGTGCGAGACCTACGCCCGGTTCTCCGGCGAGACGATCGCCGCGCAGGAGCCGGCGCCACGCGACGGCGAGGATTTGGCCGCGCTCGTCGATGCCGACACGGCCTGCGTCGTCGTGCAAAATCCCGATTTCTATGGCGAGATCCGCGATTACTCGGACTTGGCCGAGCACTGCCACCGCGCCGGCGCGCTGCTGGTCGTCGTCATCACGGAGATCGTGTCGCTCGGCGCGATCCGCCCGCCCGGCGACATGGGCGCCGATATTGTCGCCGCCGAGGGCCAGGCGCTCGGCAACGCGCTCAATTTCGGCGGGCCCTACCTCGGCCTCTTTGCCAGCCGCGACAAATTCGTGCGGCAGATGCCCGGCCGGCTGGTCGGCGAGACGCGCGACGCCGCGGGAAAGCGCGGCTGGGTGCTGACGCTGGCGACGCGCGAGCAGCACATCCGCCGCGAGAAGGCGACGAGCAACATCTGCACCAATTCCGGCCTGTGCGCCCTCGCCTTCACGATCCATCTCGCACTGCTCGGCGAGGTCGGGCTCAGGCGCCTCGCGCGGCTCAACCACGCATCGGCCGCACTGACCGCCGAACGGCTCGCGGCGATCCCCGGCGTCGAACTCCTCAATAAGAGCTTTTTCAACGAGTTCACGCTGCGCCTGCCGGGCCCGGCCGGACCGCTCGTCGATCCCCTCGCCGCGCAGCGCATTCTCGCCGGCATCCCGGTCAGCCGCTTCCATCCCGAGCGGGCCGACCTGGCAGACCTCTTGCTCGTCGCCGCAACGGAGACCGTCACCGAAGACGATATCGGGCGTCTCGCGGCGGCGCTCGGGGAGGCCGTGCGATGAACGACTGGAGCCGCGCCGTCAGCGCCGATCGGACCGCGGGGGATGGGAGCGAACTCGACACGATCAGCGGCAATCGCGGCCTCCAGATTGAGGAGCCGTTGATTTTCGAGCAGGATTCGCCGGGCCGCAGCGGCGTCGATCTGCCCGAACCGCCGGCGGCGACCTCGCGTCTGGGCGGCCTCGAACGCCGCGCGCCGATCGGCCTCCCTGGCCTCAGCGAGCCGCAGATCGTGCGCCATTTCACGCGCCTGTCGCAGAAGAACTACGCGATCGACAGCGGCCTCTACCCGCTCGGCTCGTGTACGATGAAGCACAACCCGCGGCTCAACGAAAAACTGGCGCGGCTGCCGGGGTTTGCCGACATCCACCCGTTGCAGCCGCCATCGACCGTGCCGGGCGCGCTCGAATTGATCGACACGCTGGCGCATTGGCTGAAGACGTTGACCGGCATGCCGGCGATCGCGCTGTCGCCGGCCGCCGGCGCGCAGGGCGAATTGTGCGGCATCATGGCGATCCGCACCGCGCTGGAGGCGCAGGGCGACGCGCGCCGGCTTATCCTCGTGCCGGAATCGGCGCACGGCACAAACCCGGCAACGGCGGCGACCTGCGGCTACGAAATCGAGGCGATCGCGAACAATCCGCGCGGCCGCGTCGATCTGGCGGCGCTCAAGGCGCGGCTCGGCCCCGATGTCGCGGCGCTGATGCTGACCAACCCCAACACCTGCGGCCTGTTCGAGGACGAGATCGTGGAGATCGCCGCCGCCGTCCACGCCGTCGGCGCGTTCTTCTATTGCGACGGCGCCAATTTCAACGCGCTGGTCGGGCGCGTGCGGCCGGCCGATCTCGGCATCGACGCGCTGCACATGAACCTGCACAAGACCTTCTCGACCCCGCATGGCGGCGGCGGGCCGGGCAGCGGCCCGGTCGCGCTGGCGGCCGAACTGGCGCCTTTTGCGCCGCTGCCCTGGGTCGTGCACGGGCCGCACGGATTGGCGCTGGTCGAACATGCCGAAGGCGCGGCGGCGCAGGCGATCGGCCGGCTCAAGGGCTTTCACGGCCAGATGGGCATGTTCGTGCGGGCGCTCGCCTACATGATGAGCCACGGCGCCGACGGGCTGCGCCAGGTCGCCGAAGATGCGGTGCTCAACGCCAATTATGTGCGCGTCGGCCTCGCGGACGCGCTGAGCCTCGCCTATCCCGGCCTCTGCATGCACGAGGTGCTGTTCGACGACGCGTTTCTGAAGGATACCGGCGTCACCACGCTCGATTTCGCCAAGGCGCTGATCGACGAGGGGTTTCATCCGATGACGATGTATTTCCCGCTGGTCGTGCACGGCGCCTTGCTGGTCGAGCCGACCGAGACCGAGAGCAAGGCTTCGCTCGACCAGTTCATCGCCGTCATGCGCGGTCTCGCCGAACGCGCCCGGAGCGGTGAGGCAGCGTTGTTCCACGCAGCGCCGCGTCTCGCGCCGCGCCGCCGCCTCGACGAGACCGCAGCCGCCCGCCATCCGGTATTGCGCTGGCGCCCCGCCGCGACACCGCAAGAAACGGTGGAATGATTGCGGAGATTACGGGTTGGTCCCGCTGGGCGGTGCGGCGGGCGGCGCCGGCATGCCCGGCACCGGCGCGAGGCCGGGCAAGCTCACCGGCGTCGGCGCGGTCGGGATCGCGCACACCGCGGTGGGCGCCGTGTTGGGCAGGCCGGGAATGCCGGTCAACGTGCTCGGCGACATCCCGCTGGGCGTCTCCGGCATGCCGGGCGGCAGCGGGGCGACCGGCGCCAAGGAGGAGGGCGGCGCGGCGCCGAGACCGACCAGCGGCTCCGGCAGGTTGCGCCCGCCCGCGGCCGGCGGGATGCCGGCCGGCCGCACCAGCGCCTCGACCTCGGCGTTGGTCAGCTTGATGCGGTAGAAGCGGTCGTAGAAATCGCAGACATCGGTGCGGATATCCTCCTGCGTCGCCGCCGGATAGAGCAGCGTCGACAACCAGTGCAGGCCGATCAGGCGGTTGATGCCCGGCGGGTCGGCGATCCAGCCGAAGGGATAGGTCGGCTGCAGATAGACGCGCTTGTCGCGCATCGCCGCGACGCCGCGCAAGGCCGGATCGCGACGCAATCGCTCGTAGGCGCTGCGCTGCGCGGCAATGATGATCGAAGGGTTCCAGGCGATGAGTTGTCCGAGGCCGACCGCCGCCTCGGCATCGCGCCCGAGCGATGTTGCGGCGTTGATGACGCCGGCCTCCTCCAGCGCGGCATCGGCCGGCGACCCCGGCAGCGCCGTCGTCAGCCCGTCCGGCCCCAGCGCAAAATAGACGCGGGGACGGTTGTCGGACGGCGTGATCAGCAGGAGGCCGCGCAACCCCGATATCGCATGCTGGGCATAAAGGCCGAGATCCTGCGCGCGGTCCTCGACGCCGAGGACCGCGCCCATCGCGCGCAGCATCTGCGGCATCCGCACAAAGCTGTCGTCGACGAGGATGTCGGGAATGCCGGCGAGCTGCTGCACTTGGTTCGCGAACGCGGCGCGCTGCGGCGAGACCGGGCCGGCGTCGATGATCAAATCGGCCCCGGATTGCCGCGCCGCCGCCGCGATGCCGGCCGGCGTCCTCGCCCATTCGAGCATCCGGCCGGGGCGGCGGCGCAATGCCGGCGGCAGCTTGTCGGGCGCCAACGCGTACAGCAGCACCAGCGCGTTGCGCCCGGCCGGCAGGACGCGGCGGACGATTTCGGGCAGCATCACGCGCCGCCCGGCCGAATCGATCAGCGAGCGCCCCGACGGTTGCGCCGGCGCCGCGGCATCGGAAACGGCCGGATTGCCGCGAGCCGCGGACACCGGGCCGGCGGCGGCAAAGAGCAGCGCGGCGATGACGAGCGCGGCGGGCGAGCGTGGCATCCTTTGCCCTCAATCTGGCCGTGAATTCCGGCGCCGGACTATAACCGCGGCGATCCGTCGGGAGAAGCGGTCCGGGTTCGCCGCTGCGCGGCGCTGCGGAATGACGGATAATCAAGCGACGCGAGGAGGCCGGCATGCGCAATCTCAAGATCAATGGCGAGCGGCTGTGGGCGAGCCTGATGGAACTGGCCGAGATCGGCGCGACCCCAAGGGGCGGCGTGTGCCGGCTCGCCGCCTCGGATCTCGACGGCGCGGCGCGGCGGCTCTTCATCCGCTGGTGCACGGAGGCCGGCTGCACGGTCACGGTGGACCGAATCGGCAACATCTTCGCCCGCCGCCCCGGCCGCCGCGCCGACTTGCCGCCGGTCATGGCGGGCAGCCATCTCGACACCCAGCCGACCGGCGGCCGCTTCGACGGCGCCTATGGCGTCATGGCCGGGCTCGAAGTCGTGCGCAGCTTGAACGATCTCGGCTACGAAACCGAGTCGCCCATTGAAATCGTCGCGTGGACCAACGAGGAAGGCTCGCGCTTTTCGCCGGCGATGGTGGGTTCGGGCGCGTTCGCCGGCGTGTTCGATCTCGATTACGGGCTCGGCCGGCCGGACAATATGACCGGCGTCACGCTCGGCGCCGAACTGGAACGCATCGGGTACGCCGGTCCGGCGCCGGTCGGCGGCCGCCCGGTTGCGGCCTATTTCGAGGCGCATATCGAGCAGGGGCCGATCCTCGAAGCCGCGGGGCTGCCGGTCGGCATCGTCACCGGCGCGCAGGGGCAGCGCTGGTACGAAGCGACCGTCATCGGCCAGGAGGCGCATGCCGGGCCGACCCCGATGCCGCGCCGCCGCGATGCGCTGGTCGGCGCGGCGCGCATGATCGACGCGGTGAACCGGATCGGCCATGCCCATGCGCCCCA
>DATJUL010000010.1:0-5052 GCA_035502295.1 Allostellaceae bacterium
GCCGACGACGCCCGGATGATCGGTCGGGTGCAGCTTCGTGTTGCGGTCGATGCCGGGGAGTTTGGCGGCCTCGCGTTCGGCGAAGAAGGCATAGCGCAGCGCCTTCGCCTCCTCGGAATTGACCTGCTCGGCAAAGAGCCGGCGCTCCTTGGCGCAGCCCTCGTCGAACGGCAAGGTGCAGGCCGCCTCGACCGCCTCGATGCAGGCATAGGGAGCGCGCTGGTTGCGGGCGCGCCGCGCGATCGACTTGCGGGTCGCCTCGAACAGCGCGGGCGTGCCCTCGGCGAGCCGGTCGTTCTTGTCGCGGATACGTGGCAGCGGCCGCACGCCAGCGATGCCGCGGGCGAAGGCGATTGCCGCGACGCGCAATTCGCCTTCCGGCACGACCTCGTCGATGACGCCGATCGTGTGCGCCTCCTCGGCCGGCACGTGGCGGCCCGAGGTGATCATCTCGACCGCGATTTTCGGGCCGACCAGGCGCGGCAGGCGCTGCGTGCCCCCGGCGCCGGGCAATATGCCGATCAGCACCTCCGGCAATCCGACCTTGGCGCTCGGCACGGCGACGCGATAATGGCAGGCAAGCGCCATTTCGAGGCCGCCGCCCAAGGCAAACCCGTGGATCGCCGCAACCACCGGCTTGGCGCTGTCGTCGAGCACGTCGTAAGGCCGGCGCGTGCTTTGCGGCGCGGATGGCGATGAGCGGCCGAACTGGCGGATATCGGCGCCGGCGATAAAGCTGCGCCCGGCGCCGATCAATACCATCGCCTTGACCGCCGGGTCGGCGTTGCCCTGGTCGACCGCCGCGACGATGCCCTCCGGCACGCCCGGCGACAATGCGTTGACCGGCGGGTTGTCGACGGTAATGACGCCGACATCGCCGTCTTTCTCGAAATGCACCAATTCCTGCGCGCCCTGGGCCATTTCCCTCTCCTCGAAGCGGTCTATATTCGACAGTAGCGCAGGGCCGAGTGGGAGCCAATCGCCTGGCCGCGGCGCGAAGGTTGACCCGGCGCCGGTTTCGGATTGTTCTTGCGGTATGAATACTGTGACATTCGACACATTGAGGCTGGCCCAGGGCCTGGAGGCAGCCGGCTTCCCGGCGAAGCAGGCGCAGGACATGGCCAGCGCATTTGCCGGAGCGATCGGCGAGACGCTCGTCACGCGCGAGCACTTTGACTTGCGCCTGGGTGAGGTTGACGCCCGCCTTGGGGAGATCAGAGCCGCAACGGCGCGCGACATCGCCGAGGCGAAGGCCGACATGCTGAAATGGATGTTTGGCGCCGTTGGCCTGCAGACGCTCGCGATCCTCGGCGGCGTCGCGGCGCTACTCAAACTGATTGGTCATTAATCCCCAAGCGATTGCGCGAGGGCCCAGGCCTGTTCGGCGAGCGGGCGGGCGATGGCGCCGTGTTCCGTGGCGTCGGCGGAGGCGGCGGTGCCGTCGAGCGCGCGCTTGGCGATGCCCTGGCAGATCGCCGCGATGCGAAAGAGGCTGTAGACCATGTAGAATTCCCAGGCGGCGATGCCGCCCGTCCGGCCGGTGCGGCGGCAATAGGCAGCGACGTATTCCGCTTCGTCGGGAATCCCGAGCGCCGCCAAATCGACCCCGGCGAGGCCGCGAAACAATTCCGGCGTCACCCGCCAGCACATGACGTGATAGGCGAAATCGGCGAGCGGGTCGCCGATCGTCGAGAGCTCCCAATCGAGCACGCCGATGACTCGCGGCTCGGTCTTGTGGAACACCAGGTTGTCCATGCGATAATCGCCGTGCACGATTCCCGGCGCGCCGTCGGGCGGCAGGCGTTCCGGAAGCCAGTCGATCAGCCGGTCCATCGCCGCGATCGGCGCGGTCTCCGACGCGCGGTATTGCCGGCTCCAGCGCGCGATCTGGCGCCCCAGGTAGTTGCCGGGACGGCCGAAATCGCCGAGGCCAACCGCCTCGTAAGGGACGCTGTGCAGCGCGGCGATGACCGCGTTCATCGATTGGAACATGGCCCGCCGCTCGGCCGGGTCGGCGATCTCCGGCAGCCATTGGTCCCAGAAGATGCGGCCGTCGAGGTAGTCCATCACATAGAACGCACTGCCGATCACCGCGTCGTCCTCGCACAGCGCGTAGACGCGCGGCACCGGCACGGCGCTGTCGGCCAGCGCCCGCATGACGCGGAATTCGCGATCGACGGCATGCGCCGAAGGCAGCAGCGGCCCCGGCGGCTTCCGGCGCAGCACATACCGGCCCGAGGCGGCGTCGAGCCGGTAGCTCGGGTTCGACTGGCCGCCGGCAAACCGTTCGACCGCCGCGAGCGGCCGGCGAAAATCCGCAACGTGGCCTTCGAGCCACGCTGCGAGCTTGGCGAGCGGCAGGTCCGACATCTTCAGGCCAACGGTCATTGCGAGGAGCCCGCAGGGCGACGCAGCAATCCCGACGAAAGTCGTGCACAATGGTCGCGAGATTGCTTCGCTTCGCTCGCAATGACAATGACCAACAACCGGAAAATACCGCTGTGGCTGGGCCTGCTGGTGGTCGCCGGCGCGATCCTGACGGGGCTCGCGACCGCGGCCGAGACGAGGGCGCCGCCAGCCAACCCGCCGGCCGGGCAGCTCTTGGTCGCCGCGTCGACGATCCAGGACCCGCGCTTTTATCACAGCGTGATCCTGCTCGTGCGCCACGACGCCAAGGGCGCCCTCGGCATCATGATCAATCGCCCGCTCGGCGCGCAGCCGTTCGCCGAACTCCTGCCCGACGGCAAGGATCGCGACAAGAAGGTGGCGATCCATGGCACGATCGAAGTTTATTTCGGCGGGCCGGTCGAGCCGCAATTGGGCTTTGTGATCCACAGCGCCGACTACCGCAGCGCCGCGACGATGGCGGTTGCTCCCGGCATCGCGATGACCGCGACGCGCGAGGTTTTGCGCGCCATCGCCCGGCATCAGGGGCCGACAAAATACCGGTTTGCGATCGGCTATTCCGGCTGGGGCGCCGGGCAATTGGAGGGCGAGATCGCACGGCGCGACTGGTTCACCGAGCCGGCGACGCCCGATCTCGTGTTCGACCCCGATGCGGCGGCGCTGTGGCGCAAGGCGATGGCCCGCCGCACCCGCGAATTGTGACCGCCAGGCAACCCTCCGCCCGGGTTACAATGCCTTCAGCATCGCCTCGGCACTGGAGGCTTCGACCGCGCCCGGCTGTGCTTCGACATTGAGGCTTTTGACGACGCCGTTATCGACCAGCATCGAATAGCGTTGCGAGCGCAGCCCCAGGCCGCGCGCGCTCATGTCGAGCGTCAGGCCGACCGCCTTGGTGAAATCGCCGCTGCCGTCGGCCAGCATCATGACCTTGTCGCTGACATTCTGCGCCTTGCCCCAGGCGTTCATGACAAAGACGTCGTTGACCGCGACGCAGGCGATCTGGTCGATGCCCTTGGCCTTCAATTCGGCCGCCTTGTCGACATAGCCCGGCAGGTGGCGCTGCGAACAGGCCGGCGTAAAGGCGCCCGGCACGGCAAACAGCGCGACCTTTTTGCCGCCGAACAATTCGTCGGTGGTGACCTCCTTGGGGCCGTCCGGTCCGAGATAACGCAGCGTTGCCGATGGCACCTTGTCGCCGACTTTGATCGTCATCGCCTGGTCCCTCCGATTGTGTCGTCACGCCGCCTGCCGGCAGCTATCCGCCGACCGATAGCACAGAGCGAGGCATATCGTAAACGCCGCGCCGTCGGCCGCCCGGAAACCGCGCGGCGGCGCCGCCTCTTAACGATTTTTTCGCCGCGGCCGCCCTCGGGCGGGAGTATCCTCGGCGAGGGATTGGAGGCGCGTATGAAATCGCTAACCGGGCAGCTCCTCATCGCGATGCCGCAGATGACGGACCCGCGCTTTGCCCGTTCGGTCGTCTATGTCTGCGCCCACAGCGGCGGCGAGGGCGCGATGGGGCTGGTTGTCAACAAGCTGCTCGCCTCATTGACGATGGACGAGCTGCTGAGCCATCTGAACCTCGATGCCCCGCGCCTCGACCGCCCGCGCCCGGTGCATTTCGGCGGCCCGGTGGAACCGGGGCGCGGTTTTGTGCTGCATACGCCCGACTACCACGAAGAGGCGACGCTGCTCGTCGGCGACGGCTTTGCGGTGACCGCAACCTTGGAAATCCTGCGCGCGCTCGGCCGCGGCGAAGGGCCGCGCCGCAGCCTCTTGGCGCTCGGCTATGCCGGCTGGGCGCCGGGCCAGCTCGACGCCGAGATGCAAGCCAACGGCTGGCTGTCGGCGCCGGCCGACGGCGATCTCGTGTTCGCCGACGATCTCACCGCCAAATGGCAGCGCGCGATCAAGAAGCTCGGCATCGACCTGTCGATGCTGTCGACCGATTCCGGCCACGCCTGAGGCGCAGCGGGTCTGCGGCCGGCCGGCGAATCAAAACACCGCGCCGCCGGCCGCGCGCGCAAAAAGAAAGGGCCGCGCGTCAGCACGGCCCGAGTTTAGGGAGGAAACGCCTAGAAGACGTACGGCAGAACCATACGCATGATCCATACCGCACCGCACAAAATAAGCGCCGCCCCGGAAGAGTCAACCCCCTCCCAAAATTTCTTGACAGCAATGGGCATTGGTCATGGCTCTGGCGGCGAAATCGAGCGATGCGCGATGTGTGCGGCGCACAAGGAGCCATCATGTTGCCGTCTTGCGCGGCGGCCGGGAAGCGGCCGATGAACCCGCCGCCGCTCGATCGGGCGGCCGCGCTGTTTCTCGATGTCGATGGCACGTTGTTGGAGATCGCGCCGCGGCCCGACCGCGTGCGCGTGCCGCCCGATCTGCCGCCGCTGCTCGCCCGGCTGGCGGCGCAGCGCGACGGCGCGCTGGCGTTGATCAGCGGCCGCCCGATTGCCGCGGTCGAGGCTCTGTTGCGGCCGTGGCGCGGTGCGATTGCCGGGCTGCACGGCGCCGAGCGGCGCCGCGCCGACGGCAGTCTGGCGATGGCCGAGGAGAGCCCGGCAGCGCGCGACGCGGCGGCGGCGATCGACCGGGTGCGGCCGGCGCTGGCGGCGCTGGCGCGGCGGCTCGCCGGCC
>DATJUL010000011.1:0-6366 GCA_035502295.1 Allostellaceae bacterium
CGGCGCAGCGCGGTCGCCGCGAGTTTCTTCCGTTCCGGCAGCGTCAGGTAGCAGTAGGCGCGCAGCTTGCTGCGGCCGATGCGGCCGCGCAACTGGTAGAGCTGCGCCAGGCCGAACATGTCGGCGCGGTGCACGATCAGCGTGTTGGCGGTCGGGATGTCGAGGCCCGATTCGATGATGTTGGTCGAGAGCAACAGGTCGTAGGCGCGCTCGTCGAACGCGGTCATGACGGTTTCGAGCTCGCTCGCCGCCATGCGGCCGTGCGCCACCGCGACGCGGATTTCCGGCACGATCTTGCGCAATTCCTCGCGCACCTCGTCGAGATCGGCGATGTGCGGTGCGACATAGAAGATCTGCCCGCCGCGGTCGCGCTCTCTGAGGATCGCTTCGCGCACGACAACGGGATCGAACGGCATGACGAACGTGCGCACCGCGAGCCGGTCGATCGGCGGCGTCGCGATGATGCTCATTTCGCGCACACCCGAGAGCGCCAGCTGCAATGTACGCGGGATCGGCGTCGCGGTCAGCGTCAAGACATGCACGTCCGCCTTCAGTTGCTTCAGCTTTTCCTTCTGCGCGACACCGAAATGCTGCTCCTCGTCGACGACGACGAGGCCCAGCTGCGCGAAATGCACGTCTTTCGCCAGCAGCGCGTGGGTTCCGATCGCGATGTCGATTTGGCCCTGGGCGAGCGCCGCCTTGATCTGTTTTGCGTCCTTCGGCGCCACGAGGCGCGACAATTGCGCGATCCTGACCGGCAGCCCCGCGAAACGCTCGACAAACGTGCGGTAGTGCTGGCGCGCGAGCAACGTCGTCGGCACGACGACCGCGACCTGGGCCCCGCCGAACGCCGCGATAAACGCGGCGCGCAACGCCACCTCGGTCTTGCCGAAACCGACATCGCCGCAGATCAGGCGGTCCATCGGCTTGCCCGAGGCCAGGTCGGCGAGCGTGTCCTCGATCGCTTTGAGCTGGTCGTCGGTCTCGGGATAGGGGAAACGGGCGGCGAATTCCTCGTAGAGACCTTCGGGCGGCGCCAAGGTCTCGCCCGGGCGCAATTGCCGCTCGGCGGCGATGCGGATGAGTTCGCCGGCGATCTCGCGGATGCGCTGCTTGACGCGCGCCTTGCGCGATTGCCAGGCGACGCCGCCGAGGCGGTCGAGCGGCGCGCCGGCATCCTCCGAGCCGTAGCGCGACAAAACTTCGATATTCTCGACCGGCACGAACAGCCGGTCGTCGCCGGCATAGGTGACCTTGAGGCAATCGTGCGGCGCCCCGGCGACATCGAGCGTTTCGAGGCCGTCATAGCGGCCGATGCCGTGCTCGGCATGGACGACGAGATCGCCGGCCGCGAGCGAGGCCGCCTCGGTGATGAAATCGTCGAGGTTGCGGCGCCCATGGCCTTTGGGGCGCGGCACCCGCGCCAGGCGGTCGCCGAGAATGTCCTGCTCGCCTACGAGCGCCAGCGTCTCGGATACGAAGCCCTGTTCGAGCGGCAGGAGAGCAAGGCCGACGGCGGATTTCGGCAGCTTCGCAAGGGCGCTTGCGTCGGCGGCGCGGCGCAGGTCGCCGACGCCGCGCTCGCGCAATACCGTCGCGAGCCGATCGGCCGAGCCTTCGCTGAATGCGGCGATCGCAGTACGCCTTCCGGCCTGCTGTTCGGTCGACAGATAATCGCGCACCGCATCGAACAAATTGATCTTCGGGTCGGCCCGCTCGGCGGCGAAATTCTTCGCCGGCCGCGCCCCGGCATCGAACGCGTCGGTCGACTCTTGCGGCGCGGCAAACGGCGACAATTGCACGACCGCCCGGCCGGCCAGCGCCTGCCGCCATTCCGCGTCATCCAGAAACATCTGCGCGGGCGGCACCGGCCGGTAAAGCGGCGCCGTGCCGCCGCGCCCGCCGCTCATGCTTTTGCGCGCCGCATAGAAATCGGCGATCGCTTCGAGGCGGTGGGCGCGCGCCTCGTCGGCCTGGTGGTCGAACGACACGGCGGCGCCCGGCAGATAATCGAACAGCGTTTCCAATCTCTCGTAGAAGAACGGCAGCCAATGCTCGATGCCGGCCTGGCGCCGCCCGGCGCTGACGCTTTCGTAGAGCGGGTCGTCGGCGCCAACCGCGCCGAACGCCTCGCGGTAGCGGGTGCGGAAGCGGTGGATCGCCCCCTCGTCCAGCAGGATTTCGCTGACCGGACGCAGCTCGAAACCGTCGAGCGCGCCCGTCGAGCGCTGCGACAGCGCATCGAAGCGGCGCAGGCTTTCCAGCACCTCGCCGAAGAAATCGAGGCGCACCGGCTGCGCCGCGCCCGCCGGCCACAGATCGACGATGCCGCCGCGCACGGCAAATTCGCCCGGTTCGCGCACGGTCTCGGTGCGGTTGTAGCCGTTGTTGCGCAGAAAGCTCTGCAGCCGATCGAGCGGGATGCGGCCGCCGGGCCCCAGGGCCAGCACGCGGCCGTCGAACAATTTCTTCGGCGGCACGCGCTGGAGCACCGCGTTGACCGTGGTCAGCACGACCACCGGCCGGCGCGCGTCGGCAGCGAGCCGGGTCAGCGTGTCGATGCGGCGGCTGGCAATCTCGCCGTTCGGCGACACGCGGTCGTAGGGCAGGCAATCCCACGCCGGAAACATCAGCACGTCGAGGCGGGGATGGAAGAACGCGAGGGCGGCGGCGAAGCGCGCCATGCGGCCATCGTCGCGGCAGACATGCAACCACGCGGCGGCGGCGCACGCGGCGAGGAGCGCGCCGATTGTCGCGGCATCGTGCCCCTCGGGCGCACCGAACAGCGTCACGGCGCGCGGGCGCTCGGCGAGCGAGCGGGCAAAGCTCGGCAGTGCCGAATTCATCCCCTTCGCGCTCATCCCATACCCGTCATGCCCGGCCTTGAGCCGGGCATCTGCGTCATACCCCTGGGGCGCCAGCAGATGGCCGGGTCAGGCCCGGCCATGACGGGGATTGTTGAAGGGCAGCGGAACATCGCAGCTACGTCGGGCGGGGAGTGTAGCGGAAGGCGAGGAGCAATCGGGTCACGTCATTGTCGTATTCGGGCGGCGGCACAGCGCGGCGCCACAGCCAATCGAACAACTCGGCGTCCGGCACGTCGAGCAGCGCCTCGAACTGGTCGAGCCGGGCGTTGTCGAACCGCGCGAGATGCGCTGCGGCAAACGAGCCGAGGATCAGATCGGCTTCCCGCGTGCCGCGGCGCCACGCGCGCAACAGCAACCGCTTGCGGCGGATCTCGTCGGGTTCCGGCATCGGGGTATGGATACAGCGATGCGTGCCGCGAGCGCCAGCCGGCAATCCGCGCCATATTAGCAGCCATGCGTCCCGCCATTCTCGACCCTCTGTTCGCGCCGGCCAGCGTGCTCGCCGGCATCGGGCCGCAACTGGCGCGCCTCGTCGAGCGCGCCGCCGGCTCCAGCGTCGTCGATCTGCTGTGGCACCTGCCGACCGGGATTATCGATCGTCGCGCCGCGCCGCGGATCGGGGCGCTGCACCCGCGCGACTGGCCCGACGGTTCGGTCGTGACGGTCAAGGCCACGGTCGAACGCCACCAGAAAGGACTGGGGCGGCGTCCCTCGCGGGTGTTCGTCAGCGACGGCGCCGGCGCCATGACGCTGGTCTATTTCAACGCGAAGGGCGACCAGCTGCAGCGCCTGTTGCCGGTCGGCGCCGAACGCGTGATCAGCGGGCGGCTCGAATATTACGACGGCATGCCGCAGATCGTGCATCCCGATCATGTCGTGGCGCCCGAAGAAGCCGAAAAGCTGAAGGCGATCGAGCCGGTCTACCCGCTGACCGCGGGACTGTCGCCGCGGGTGCTGGCGCGCGCCGTCGCGGCCGCCGTCGAGCGCGCGGCGCAATTGCCGGAATGGCTCGACCCGGCATTGCGCGAGCGGCGCCGCTGGCCGGCCTGGCACGACGCCGTCATCGCCGCACACCACCCGCAGAGCGCCGCCGATCTGGCGCCGGACAGCCCGGCCCGCGAGCGCCTCGCCTATGACGAGATCCTGGCGTCCCAGCTCGCCGTGGCGCTGGTGCGCGCGAGCCGCCGCCGGCGGCGCGGCCGCGCGCTCGCCGGCACCGGCGCGCTGCAGGCGCAAGCCGCCTCCGGCTTCGGCTTCGATCTCACCCACAGCCAGCGCCAAGCGATCGCCGAGATCGCCGGCGACATGCGGGCGCCCTCCCGCATGATGCGGCTGTTGCAGGGCGATGTCGGCAGCGGCAAGACCGTCGTCGCGCTCTATGCGATGCTGATTGCGGTCGAAAGCGGCGCGCAGGCGGCGCTGCTGGCGCCGACCGAAGTGCTGGCGCGGCAGCATCACCAGATCCTCCAACGCCTGGCCAAGCCGGCCGGCGTCGAGATCGGTCTGCTGACCGGGCGTGAGAAGGGCCGGGCGCGCGGCTCGATGCTGGCGAGCCTCGCCTCCGGGCTGACGCCCATTGTCGTCGGCACCCACGCGCTGTTGCAGGCCGATGTCGAATTCCGCGACCTGGCGCTCGCCGTCATCGACGAGCAGCACCGCTTCGGCGTGGAGCAGCGCCTGGCGCTTGCCGCCAAGGGGCGCGACGCCGACACGCTGTTGATGAGCGCGACGCCGATCCCGCGCACGTTGATGCTGACGGCATACGGCGATCTCGATGTCTCGCGCCTGACGGAAAAGCCGCCGGGCCGGCGGCCGATCGACACCCGCGCCGTGCCGCTCGACCGCTTCGCCGAGGTCTCGGACGGCATTGCGCGCGCGCTCCAAGCCGGCGCCAAGGTGTTCTGGGTGTGCCCATTGGTCGAGGAATCGGAGAATGCCGACATTGCCGCGGCCGAGGAACGCTGCAAGGTTTTGGCAAAGCTGCTGCCGGGCCGGGTCGGCCTCGTGCACGGCCGCATGAGGAGCGCCGACAAGGACCGCGCGATGGCGCAATTCGCCGCCGTCAATCCCGACGAGCAACCCGTCGATCTCCTGGTCGCGACGACGGTCATCGAAGTCGGCATCGACGTGCCGGCGGCGACGATCATGGTCGTGGAGCATGCCGAGCGCTTCGGCCTGGCGCAATTGCACCAGTTGCGCGGCCGCATCGGCCGCGGCGACCAGCCCTCGACCTGTCTCCTCTTGTACCAGCCGCCGCTCGGCGATGTGGCGCGCCGCCGGCTCGCGATCCTGCGCGAAACCGAGGACGGGTTTCGCATCGCCGAGGAGGATCTCCGGCTGCGCGGCGGCGGCGAGGTGCTCGGCACGCGGCAGAGCGGGCTGCCGCAATTGCGCCTCGCCGATCTCGCGAGCCATGCGGCGCTGATCGCGGTGGCGCACGATGATGCCCGGCTCGTCTTGGAACGCGATCCCGATCTGGCGAGCGCGCGCGGCGAAGCGTTGCGCCTCTTGCTCTATCTGTTCCGCCGCGACGAGGCGGTACAATATCTGCGCGCCGGCTGAACCGGGCCGTCGCAATTGCCGGCCGGTGCCGGCTGCGTTAGAACCCGCTCTGTCGGGGGTGAGGTCTGGTCGGAGTGCGGTGATGGCCGATGTCGTCTCGCGCGCCGCCGCCGATGCGCGGCGGCCCGGCGCGGTCGCCGGGGTGCGGCCGCGGCTGGCGGGCATCTTCGGCCGCGCGTTCGGCGCCTTCAACATCTGGTTCTGGGCGATCGTCGGGGTGCCGACATTGCTCGGCGGCGTCTATTACTTTGCGATCGCCTCAAACCTCTACGCCTCCGAGGTCGAGTTCATCGTTAAGGGGCCGACCAAGGACAATGCCAATTCGCTGACCGGCCTGCTCGCCAGCGTCGGCGGCAGCGCGATGGGGTCGGAGAACACCTATGCGGTCAACGATTACATGATGTCGCGCGACGTCGTCCGAAAGCTGGCGGCGCAGGATAATCTGCGCGCGGTGCTCGACCGGCCGGAGGGCGATTTTGTCACCCGCGCCGGCGGCCTTCTGGTTTTCGGGCGGCGCGACTTCGAGGCGCTGTATCGGACCTATCAGCGATTTGTCTCGGTCGACCTCGACACGACGACCGGGATCAGCACGCTCGAAGTCATGGCCTACCGGCCGCAGGATGCGCAGAACCTCGCGCGGGCGCTGGTGCGGCTCAGCGAAGCGAAGGTCAACGAACTCAACGAGCGGGAGCGCGAGGACGCGGTCGGCAGTTTCGAGGCGCAGGTCACGACGATCGAACAGCGCATCTCCGGCCTTGAGACCCAGCTCACCGCCTACCGCGTCAAGCGGCAGATGCTCGACCCGCTGAGCGCGTCGCGCGGCCCGCTGGCGATCGTGGCGCAGATGAACCTGCAGCTCGCGGAACTCAAGGCGGAGCTCGTCGACAAGCTGCGCAGCGCGCCGCACAGCCCGCAGATCCCGGTGCTGCGCACGCGC
>DATJUL010000012.1:0-4434 GCA_035502295.1 Allostellaceae bacterium
GGACCGTCGCGGGTCGGGGCGAGGTTCAGGGGCGGTCTAGGTATGTAGCTTCTCCTCTCTTCGGTTGCAAAAGGCCGAAATTCGCACTGGCGAAATACGGCAAGACTAGCCCGGCGGGCGTGCCTCAATATTCAATCTAGCAACGGCGTCGGCCAGCGCAAGGGATTCCTGCGCCGTGCTGCCGAGCCGGCGCATCGAGACCGTGCGCTGCGCGGCTTCGCGGCGGCCGACCGCGAGGATGACCGGCACCTTGGCGAGGCTGTGCTCGCGCACCTTGTAACCGATCTTCTCGTTGCCCGCATCGGCCGCGGCCCGCAGCCCGGCGGCGCGGAGCTCGCGCGCGACCTCCAGGGCGTAATCCGCCGCCTCTTCGGTGATCGACGCGACGACGATCTGCTGCGGCGCCAGCCACAACGGAAAATGCCCGGCGTAATGCTCGATCAGGATGCCGATGAAGCGCTCCATCGAGCCGAGGATCGCGCGGTGCAGCATATACGGCGCATGGCGCTGGCCGTCCGCCCCGACATACGTCACGCCGAGCCGCTCCGGCATCTGAAAATCGAGCTGCAATGTGCCGCACTGCCAGTCGCGACCAAGCGCGTCGCGCAGCACGAATTCAAGCTTCGGGCCATAGAACGCGCCCTCGCCGGGGTTCAATGCGTAGGCCAGCCCGGCCGCCCTGACCGCCTCTTCCAGATCCTGCTCGGCGCGGTCCCAGTAGAGGTCGCCGCCCATGCGCTGAGCGGGCCTGGTCGCCAGCTTTACGGCAACCTCGTCAAAGCCGAAATCGTGGTAGATCGACATCAGCAGGTTGCAGAATGCGATTGCTTCTCTCTTCACCTGGCTGTCGTCCGTCGCCCCCGGATCGGGCCTCTCGCAAAAGATGTGCGCGTCGTCCTGCGTAAAGCCGCGCACCCGCATGATGCCGTGCAGCGCGCCCGACGGCTCGTTGCGGTGGCAGCTGCCGAATTCGGCGAGGCGCAGCGGCAATTCGCGATAGCTCCTGAGCCGGTTGCCGAAAATCAGCACGTGGCCGGGGCAGTTCATCGGCTTCACCGCCAGCACGCGCTCGTCGCGGCTTTCGGCGATGAACATGTTGTCGCGGAAATTGTCCCAATGGCCGGTGGCCTCCCACAGGCTGCGGTCGAGTAAGAGCGGTCCCTTGACTTCTTGGTATCCGGCCGCGTCGAGCCGCCGGCGCATGTAGCCTTCGATGATGCGGTAGAGCGTCCAGCCCTTCGGGTGCCAGAAGACGCTGCCGACCGCCTCCTCGCCGAGGTGGAACAGGTCGAGTTCGCGGCCGAGCTTGCGGTGGTCGCGCCGCTCGGCTTCCTCGATCTGAAACAGGTACTGGTCGAGTTCCTTCTGGCTCGGCCAGGCGGTGCCGTAGACGCGCTGCAGCTGGGCGTTTTTCGGGTCGCCCCGCCAATAGGCGCCGGCGACGTTCATCAGCTTGAACGCCTGCCCGAGGCGGCCGGTCGAGGGCAGATGCGGCCCGGTGCACAAATCGACAAAATCCCCCTGGCGGTAGACGCTCAGCTCCTCGTCCGGCGGGATCTCGCCGATATATTCGGCCTTGTAGCGCTCGCCGATCCTTTGGAAGAACGCGATGGCCGCGTCGCGGTCCCACACCTCGCGGGTGATCCTCTCGTCGCGCCTGACGATGTCGCGCATGCGCTCTTCGATGGTCGCCAGATCGTCGGGCGTGAACGGCTCGGCCCGCGCGAAATCGTAATAGAAACCGGTGTCGGTCGCCGGGCCGAACGTGACCTGCGTTTCTGGATAGAGTTCCTTGACGGCCTCGGCCATGACATGCGCCGCATCGTGGCGCAGGATCTGGATGCCCGCCGGCATGTCTCGGGTGACGATCGCGACCGCGGCGTCATGGTCGATCAGGGTCGCCAGATCGCGCGGCCGGCCGTCGATGCTGATCGCGATCGCCGCCTTCGCGAGGCCGGGGCCGATCGCCGCCGCCAGCTCGGCGCCGGTGACGGGGCCGGGAAACGTGCGAATGCTGCCGTCGGGCAACGAGATCGCGATAGGACCGGGGCTGTCGCTCATCCTCTCTGGTGCTCCGTCGCTGGTGCCGCTCCGACGGGGCGACGAAAAAACCCCGTCCGTTGCCGGCGGGGTTCCTTCGGGTCTGGGCCTTGCGGCGAATTCAGCGCGCACGGCCTCCCGGCACCCCGCCGAGGGGAGTGCTGGTTGTCGTTGCGCCGGTCCAGCCCGCATCGCTCATGCCGGTAATATTGCCGGCGGTCGCGGTCGCGTCAAGCCGCGCCGGCGAATAGGATAACATCGGGAGCGCGCCTCTGCTTGGCAGGGCGCGAGATTCTGATCGGGAGAATGACATGGCGACGATCGAACCCTACGCCGCAAAAACCGTCTATGACCCGCCGGGCTATGCCCAGGCGGTCAAGGTGACGGGCGCGCAGACGATCCTCTATATCGCCGGCCAGGTGGCCTATACGCCGGAGGGCGGTGTCGCCCATGCCGGCGATTTCAAGGCGCAGGCGCGTGCCTGCCTCGCGGCGCTGAAGGCGCAGGTCGAGGCCGGGGGCGGCACGATGGCGAATATCGTCAAGGTAAACACCTACCTCACCGATCTCCGCCACCGCGCCGACTTTGGGCCGATCCGCGAGGAGTTTTTCGGCAGGAAACTGCCGGCCAGCACGATGGTCGGCGTCACCGCGCTGGCGCATCCCGACTACCTGATCGAGATCGAGGCCGTCGCGGTGCTGTGAGCGGGTTGCCTCGGCCGGCCGGCATCGCTATATACGGCGGCTTCGCGGGCGGCCGGGCACGGGCATGCCTCGCCGCCGCCATCCTTGTGCAAGGACCCAAAAATGCCCAAGCTGAAGACCAAGAGCGGCGCCAAAAAGCGTTTCGGGCTGACCGCTTCCGGCAAGGTCAAACGCAACTGGGGCCACAAGCGCCACCTGCTGATCAACAAATCGAAGCAGGGCAAGCGCCTGCGGCGCGGCACGACGACGCTGGAGAAGGGCGATGCCGGGCTCGTGCTGACCTACATGCCCTATATGCGGGGATGAGCGGATGGCACGGGTCAAACGCGGCGTCACGACGCATGCCCGCCACAAGAAGGTGCTGGCGCTCGCCAAGGGCTATCGCGGCCGCGGCCACAGCGCCTACCGCATCGCGCTCGAAAAGGTCGAGAAGGCGCTGCAATACGCCTACCGCGACCGCCGCAACAGAAAGCGCGATTTCCGCGGCCTGTGGATCCAGCGCATCAACGCCGCGGCGCGCGAGCATGGGCTGACCTATTCGCAATTCATGCACGGCATGAAACTCGCCGGCGTCGATCTCGATCGCAAGGTGCTGTCAGATCTCGCGATCCGCGAACCCGCAGCGTTCGCCGAGATCGTTGCCGGCGCCCAGGCTGCGCTCGATCGGGCGACACAAGCGGCGGCATGAGGCATCCAGGGTCTGCCCCTCACCCCGACCCTCTCCCCGCAGGCGGGGAGAGGGAGGGACCCATCGCGCAGCGATGGGAGGGTGCGGGGCGATGGGCGCGATTTGCCAGGGCGCTGCCCGGCTGAGGCCCCGCGCGGGATTTGTGCTACACGAGGGGCCGCCGCGTCGGCCCCTTTCTGTTTGGTGATGCGATGGACGATCCGACCGCCAAATCGGCCGAGCTTCTGGAGCGGATTGCCGCCGCGCCATCGCCCGAATCGCTGGACGAGATTCGCATCGAACTCTTGGGCCGCAACGGCTTGATCACGCTGGCGATGCGCAATCTGCGAGACTTTGCGCCGGAGGAACGTCGCGCGGCCGGCGCCAAGCTCAACGCGCTGAAGGATCAGATCGCCGATGCGATCGCCGCAGCCGGCGAACGGCTGCGTCGCGCCGCGTTGTCGAGCCGGCTGGCCGGCGAGAGGGCCGATGTCACGCTGCCCGTCCGCGCCGCGGAGACCGGCCGCATCCACCCGATCAGCCAGACGGTCGACGAGATCATCGCGATCTTCGGCGAGATGGGGTTTGCCGTCGCCGAAGGACCGCATATCGAGGACGATTTCCACAATTTCACCGCCCTCAACATCCCGCCGGAGCACCCCGCGCGCCAGGAGCACGACACGTTCTACCTGCCGGATCGGCCGGACGGCACCCGCCTCGTGCTGCGCACCCATACCTCGCCGGTGCAGATCCGCACGATGATGCAAGAGGCGCCGCCGCTCAGGATCATCGTGCCGGGACGCACGTTCCGCTGCGACCACGACGCGACCCATTCGCCGATGTTCCATCAGGTCGAGGGGCTGGTCATCGACCGCACGACGCATATGGGCCACTTGAAGGGTTGCCTGATCGAATTCTGCCGCGCGTATTTCGCGGTCGACGACCTGCCGGTGCGCTTTCGCCCGAGCTATTTTCCGTTCACCGAGCCGTCGGCCGAGGTCGATATCGGCTGCTCGCGCCGCG
>DATJUL010000013.1:0-3095 GCA_035502295.1 Allostellaceae bacterium
GACGCGAGCTTCTCCCGGCATCAAAAACCCGAACGCGCGAACCGCGAGCCGAACCCATTCGATGTCGCTGGCCACCGCGACCCGCTCCCAGCGTGACCAATGCGCTACCCCGATGCGGAAATCTTCCCACGCCGCGGCAGCATCGAAAGCGACGAATTGCGACGTCAGCTCGTAATAAAGCCGCACCCTGTCGTGCCGCCGCAACGCGGCCTCAGCGGCCGGGATCAGAACATCGCGATAATCGCTGCGGGTCACCCGGCCTTCGCAGGCCACCGCCAGCACATTGTCGGGAAACCCGGTCAACAGGGTGATCATCGGACGGCTCCCTCGCAATCGGCGTGCCCTTCATATGGGGAGCCGACGCCGCCAAGCGACCAGGTTGCCGGCGCCGCGCGGCCTGATCTACGGTTGCCGCAACATCGGAATGCGCGGGAGGTTGGAGATGCTGAAGAGCACCGAGCGGATCAGAACCTCGCATGTCGGAAGGTTGCCGCCGCCGAAGGGCTGGGACGACATGCCGGCGCGGCTCTCCGGCGCCGAGATCACCGATCCCGCGGCAATCGCGGCGCAGGTCGTGCCGGCGGTCGCAGAGATCGTCAAACATCAGGCCGAAATCGGCATCGACTGCGTCGGCGACGGCGAATTCTGGACCGCCCGCAGCTACGCCCATTACGCGGCGCATTTCACCGGCATCGAGGCGCGCTCCTTGCAGCCCGGCGAACCTCCGACGACCCGCCATTCGACGCGCGAGCGCGACGAATTCCCCGATTTCTACGACGCTTGTGATCGCGCCGGCACGCTGTTCCTGGTGCCGGGGGAAAAGCCGGCGCCGCCGATCACCGAGAAGGTCGTCGCGCGCGGCCCGGTCAAATCGCGGGGGCCGGCGGCGATCGGGCGGCAGATCGAGGCGTTCAAGGCGGCGATCGCGCGCTCCGGCGCCAAGGTCGAGGAAGCCTTCATCCCGGTGCTGGCACCGGGCTGGCTCGATCATTTCATCTTCAACGAATATTACAAGACAGAGGAGGAATTTCTGTTCGCGCTGGCCGACGCGGTCGCCGAGGAATATCGCGCCGTCGTCGATGCCGGGTTCATCCTGCAGATCGACGATCCCGGCCTTCCCGACTGGTGGGACATGCTGAAGCCCGAGCCTTCCGTCCCCGATTACCGCCGGTTCGCGCGGCTGCGCATCGATGCGGTCAACCACGCGCTCGCCGGCATCCCCGAGGATCGCGTGCGCTATCATTTGTGCTGGGGCAGCTGGCATGGCCCGCACACGCACGATCTGCCATTGGAACACATCGTCGATCTCATTCTGCTGGTCCGGGCGCAGACCTATTCGTTCGAGGCCGCCAATGTTCGCCACGAGCACGAATGGCGGATCTGGGAAGAGGCGCGGGTGCCGGACGGCAAGATGCTGATGCCGGGCGTCGTCAGCCACGCGACAAACCTCGTCGAGCATCCGCTCCTCGTCGCCGACCGCATCCGCCGTTTCGTGAAGATCGCCGGCCGGGAAAACGTCATCGCCGGCACCGATTGCGGCCTCGGCGGGCGGCTGCATCCCGACCTCGTGTGGGCGAAACTGAAGGCGCTCGTCGAGGGCGCCCGTCTCGTCTCGCGCGACGCCTGAGGAGGGCCGCCCAGTGACGCGCGTTCTGACCGGACGGTTCATGCACGAAACCAACACGTTCAGCATCCAGAAGACCGATCTGGCGATGTGGCGGCGGCGCGACTTCCACCTCGGCAACGAAATCCCCGCGGCCTTCCGCGACACGCGCTCGGCGATGGGCGCGACCTTCGAGGCGGCGGACAAATTCGGCTGGACGCTGGTCCACCCGGTCTCGGCCAACGCCAACCCGTCGGGCATCGTTACCGACGACGCGTTCGAAACGATCGGCGGCATGATCCTCGACGCCGCGCGGCACCACGGGCCGATCGACGGGGTGCTATTGCACCTGCACGGCGCGATGGTCGTCGAATCCCATGAGGATGGCGAGGGCGAGTTATTGGCGCGGCTGCGCAGAAGCCTCGGGCCAGACGTGCCGATCGTCGCGACCTTGGACCTGCACGCCAACGTCACCGAGCGGATGGCCGAGCACGCGAGCGCATTGGTCGCCTTCCGCACCTATCCGCATATCGACATGTACGAGCGCGCCTGGCAGGGCGCCGAACTCTTGGAACGCGCGATGCGGGGCGACATCCGGCCGAAAACGCTGATCGCGCGCCGGCCGATGCTGCACGGTCTCGATTGGGGCCGCACCCAGCGCGGGCCGATGGCCGAATTGATCGCCCGCGGCGACCGGCTGGAAGCGGAAGGCGACATCCTGGTCGCCAGCGTCTGCGCCGGGTTTCCATTGGCCGACATCCATGATGTCGGGCCGTCGGTGACGGTGACGGTCGATCTGGCGCACAGCGCCGGCGACGCAGCGGCGCGGGGGCAGCAGATCGCCGACGAATTCATCGACCACGCCTGGGCGACGCGCGACTTCACGACCGTCCACATGCTGTCGGTCGCCGCGGCGGTGGCGCGGGCGAAGGAGGGAAAGCCCGGCGACAAGCCGCTCGTCATCGCCGATTACACCGACAACCCGGGTGGCGGCGGCTACGGCGACGCGACCGCCTTTCTACGCGGCCTGGTCGAGGCCGGGGTCGAGGGCGTCGCATTTCACGCGATCTGCGACCCCGCAGCGGCGGCCGAGGGAATGCGCGCCGGCATCGGGCCGGCGACGCTGGCCTTGGGCGGCAAGACCGACCCGAGGCTCGGCGGCGGCCCGTTGACCTTGAGCGGCGAGATCACCCATCTGACCAACGGCCGCTTTATCGCCTGGGGCCCGATGGGCGGCGGCGTCGAGCGCGATTACGGCCCCTCGCTGGTGTTCCGGGTGGGTGCCATCGACATCATCGTCATCACCAACAACGGGCAGGCCACCGATCTCGGCCAGTTCACCTCGCTGGGCCTCGATCCGGCGCGCTATCCGACCCTTTGCGTCAAGTCGATGCAGCATTTCCGCGCCGCGTTCGAGCCGATCGCGCGCGAAATTGTGCTCGTCGATACCGGGGCTCTCTGCTCGCCGCAGTACACGCCGGAAAACTACCGC
>DATJUL010000014.1:0-8940 GCA_035502295.1 Allostellaceae bacterium
CTTCACGCTCGACCGCGAGCCGGACAACGCGCGCGCCAAGGCGCTGCTGCCGGACATGGAGCGGCAGGACACCAACAAGCCGTTTGTCACGACCTTGGGCCTCGAAAAGGAGATCAACGCGTTTTTCCGGCTGGCGAGCCCAAGCGTGATCCGCCGGCTGCGCGAGACCTTCCCCGACCTGCCGGAACATCCCGACGCGAAGACCGTGTTTTTGCGGCTGCGCGAATTGCGCAACAAATGGTGAGCGCGCTCCCTCGCGGTCATTGCGCGGAGCGCAGTGACGACGCAATCCCGGCGACCGATCGCGAGCACAGCGGGATTGCTTCGCTTCGCTCGCAATGACGAGGAAGCCGCCTATGCCCGTCGAAATTCCGTTCCGCCGCGAATTCGCGTTTGAGTATGGCCGGCTTGAGCCGGTGGCGCCGGGGGTGCGCCGCATCGTCGCGGACAATCCCGGCCCGTTCACGTTCCGCGGCACCGGCACCTACGTCGTCGGCGACGGCGAGGTCGCGGTCATCGATCCCGGCCCCGACCTCGCCGAGCATGTCGAGGCGCTGCTGGCGAGCCTCGCCGACGAGCGGGTTACTCATATCCTCGTCACCCACACGCATCGCGACCATTCGCCGGCCGCCGCTGCCGTGAAGGCGGCGACCGGCGCGCCGACCTATGGTTTCGGGCCGCACGCCGGCGGCAAGCGCGGCGACGCCGGCAGCGAGGAGGGCGGCGACTGGGATTTCGTTCCCGATGTCGTCGTGCGCGACGGCGACGGGATCGCCGGCGCCAACTGGCGGTTCGAGGCGGTGCATACGCCGGGGCATACGTCGAACCATCTGTGCTTTGCGTTGCCCGATGCGGGCATCCTGTTCTCGGGCGACCATGTGATGGGCTGGTCGACCAGCGTCATCGCCCCGCCCGACGGCGACATGGCCGCCTATATGGCCTCGCTCGACAAGTTGCTCACGCGCCGCGACCGGACCTATTGGCCGACGCACGGCCCGGCGATCATCGAGCCGGAGCGCCACGTGCGGGCGTTCATTGCGCATCGCCGCGAGCGCGAAGCCGGCATCGTCGATGCCCTCACAGCCGGGTGCGAGACGATCGAGGCGATCGTCGAGCGGCTCTATGTCGGCCTCAACCCGGCGCTGCGCCCGGCGGCCGGTCGCTCGGTGCTGGCGCACCTCTTAGACCTTTGCGCGCGCAATATCGCCGCGAGCGACGGACCGCCGACGCCGGTCGCGCATTACCGGCTGCGCTCTGTCGCGGGGCCCGCCTGAGCGATTCGCCGATTACTCGGCGCCGGACAATACGGCGCTGCATTGTCGCGGTGCGAAAACGCCGCAGGTTCAATACAACCGCAACGCTGCCGTAAATAGGCGCTTTGGTAGCGCAGGGGGAAATGCTATGTGCACCGTGCTGCGCATGGCGCCGCCTCATCTCAGGAGAGAGTTCCGTGCTCAAATCGCTAAGACCGTTTATCGTTGTCGCCGCCTTTGCGTTGCTCGCGGCCTGCGCGCCGGAGGCCGCGCCGCCCCCGCCAGCTCCCACCCCGCCCCCGCCGCCGGCGATGGCTCCGCCGCCGCCCCCGCCGCCGATGGCAGCGCCGGCCCCGCCCATGGCGCCGATGTATCGCCGTGTCGTCCATTTCGTGCGCCATGGCGTCCGCTTCGAGCGGATCACGACGTGTGAGGTCATCCATCATCGGCACATGCATTGCCATTCGGTCGTGCGCCGGATCGGCCCCATGCACCACATGGTCCACCATCGCGTCATGCATCATCACCCGATGCATCATCACGTCATGCATCACCCGATGAAAAAGACGATGCATCACGAAATGAAGAAGACGATGCATCACGAAATGAAGAAGAAGGGCGAGATGGAGAAGAAGGGCGAAGGCATGGCACCGGCGGCGATGCCGGCGCCCGCGCCGGCTCCGGCTCCGGCTCCGATGCCGGCGACGCCGCCCGCACCCGCGCCCGCGCCCAGCGGTCACTGATCAGAGCCTCAATCGCGCGACGGGCGCAGCCTCGGCTGCGCCCGTTTTGCGTTGGAGCGGCGTGGCGCCGCACGCCGCCGGTCTGATCCTCGCGGAGAATCGCGGCGATGCGCGCGTTCAGCCTTGCAGATGGTTCGTGTGATTGACGCCGAGCACGACGCTGCGATCCTCGGACATATCGATCTCGTTGACGCTGCACGGGTCCTGCTTGATGCGCCAAAGACTGGAAAGCGGCGCCGCAAGTGCGTGCAGCAGCAGCACGCGGTTGATGACATCATGCGCGACGGCGACGACCGTATCGCGCGGGTGTCTGGCGGCGATGTCCCGCAGCGCCGCAGCCGCCCGGTCGCAAACCTGAGGCAGCGTCTCGCCGCCGGGAATTCGCACCTGTTCCGGGGCCCGGTACCACGTTGCCAGGAGGTCGGGCCATCGCGCCCTGACCTCGTCCGGGGTCAGGCCCTGCCATTCGCCGTAATCGAAATCGACCAGACCTTCAGCCGGCTGCGGCTCCAGGTTGAAAGGCCGCCCGATCGCGGCGGCGACCACCCGGCAGCGCGACAGCGGGCTGGCGAAGACCGCGCCGGGACGCCAGCGCGAGGCGACGTAGCGCGATGTCGCCTCGGCTTGCTGCCAGCCGATTGCGGTCAACGGCAGGTCGGCGCGGCCGCGGAAGCGCTCGGGGGAAATGCCTTCGACGTGGCCGTGCCGCACCAGGATGATTTTTGTCATTGTTCGCTTCCGGAGACGGTTGTGCGATCGGACCGCCGATCCTAGGCGAGCACGGTCGACAGAATGATGACAAGCAGCGCGCCGACCAGCGACAGGTACAGGTTGAGGCTGCCCGACTGGATGACGCGCAGCCGCATCGCCGCCGCGACCGTCAGCCGCTCCAGCGGCGCAAACAGATAGGGTCCGAAGAGCGGCGCGACATCGTCGGTGAACACCAGGCGCCGGATGAAGTACGGGCGATCGGGCGTCTCATCGGCCAGTTCGCGATCGGTCACCGCGGTCGGGCGATAGACAAAGCTGTAGAAGGTGCGCAGCGCATTGGCAAAGGTCAGCGCCGTCGTCGCGGCGCGGTGCGGCGGCTGGTCGCGCCCGCCATACCACACCGGCGCCCGGCGCAGGCTGCGGCGCAGGCCGGTGAGCAGCAGCGCCAGCGGGATCAGCGCGAGGAGCGGCATTACAATGACGAGCAGGCTCGGCGAGATGAAGGCAAAGGTTGCCGGCACCCGGATGGGCGCGCCGGTCGCCGGCACCAGCAGCGGGCCGACATGCATCTTCGCCACCGCCGTAGTGCCGAAGAGCGCGGCCACGACCGGCTCCAGCGCGCGCAGCCACAACGGCATGCCGACCGCCAACAGCAGCACGCCGAGGCCGAGCAAACCGACCGCAAGCGCGTTGCCGAGCGGCAGGCGGCGGCTGGGCTGCTCGCCGCCGCCGAGCAGCCCGATCCCCATCGCCTTGACATAGGTCGCAAACGCGACCGCCGCGGTCAGCGCCAGCCCGGCGCCGGCCAGCGCGTCGGTCAGCCGGCCGGCGACACTCGCCAGATGAAAGCCCTGGAAAAACGTCTGGAACAGATACCATTCGCTGACAAAGCCGGCCTGCGGCGGCATCGCCGCCAGGCTCATCGCCGCAAACAGCGCGCCCACTCCGAACATCCACGGCGCGTGACGCAGCACGCCGCGCTGCGTCAGCCGGTAGTCGCCGCAACTGCGGTAGACGCCGTCGGCCGCCAGAAACAGTGTGCTCTTCGCCAGCGCATGGGCCGCCAGATGCAGGAGCGCGACGGTCCACGCGAGGCCCGCGAGATCGGGCAGGCCTTCCCGCCGGAACATCAGCGCCGCACCCAACAGGCACACCGCAACCGAGCCGTTCTCGGCCGATGACAGACCCAGCAGCTCGCGCCAGCCTTCCTGCTGAAAGGCGTAGAGTGCGGTCAGGATCGCACTCACGACGGCGACCGCGACGATGAAAATCCCGGCAGCCGACGCCCCCGGCGCCGCGGCGGGCGGCAGCCACGCGATGAGCGCCCGGCTCAGCCCGAAAAACGCGGCGTTCAGCACGACGCCCGACAGCAGCACGCCGCTGGCGCCGCTGCCGGCGCCGTACAATCCCGGAAACCATTCATAAAACGGCAAGAGGCCGAGCTTCGCCCCAAAGCCGATCAGGAATAAGAGGCCGACAAACAGTTGCAGCGCGCGCGGCATCGCGGCGGCCGCGGCGGCGAAGGCGGGGAACGACAGGGTGCCGGCGCGTCCGGCCAGCAGGATGAAGGCAAGCAGCAGCGCGACCGCGCCCGCTTCCAACAGCGCCAGCATGAACAGCACCGGCCGGCCGGTGTCGCCCGCGAGGCCCTCGCCGAGGATCATCACGGCGCCGCCGAGGCTCATGATCTCCCACGCGATGAGGAAGCTCGCGGCATCCTGCAGGCCGAACACGCCGAGCGCGCCGATGAGGCTCGCCGCGGCACCGACGATCCAGCCGCGCGGCCGCGGCGCCGGCGACCCGACCCAGGTTGCGAGCACCGCGGCGAGGAGCCCGAACCCCATCAGCCACAATGCCGCCGGCGACAGGCGGAACACCGCGCCGCCAACGCCGAGCGCTGTTGCGATCGGCGCAGTCCCGCCCGGCAGCGTCGTCGCGATCAGCACCAGGAGCGCCACGCCGCCGAGGCCGAGCAGGGCGCGCGCGAGCAGCAATGCCTGCCCCGCCAGCGCCAGCAGCGCCGCGACGAGCCACGCCGCCAGCGCAACGGCGAGCAGCGGCTCAGCCGACAACGTTGCCTCCCCGCACCCGCTGCGGCGCCCGGTCGAGAAACATCAGCAGCGCCTCGATGATCGCCGACGGGTTGGGCGGGCAGCCGGGCAGGTAGAGATCGACCGGCAAGACGCCGTCGAGGCCGTTGCCGCAGGAATAGCCGCCGCCGACTGCGCCGCCGGAGACGGCACAGGTGCCGCACGCCATGACCCAGCGTGGCTCAGGCATCGCCTCCCAGGCGCGGCGCAGCGGCTCGTGCATCGCATAGGTCACCGGACCGGTGACCAGCAAGAGATCGGCATAGCGCGGCGACGGGGTGAAAAAGATGCCGAGGCGGTGCAGGTTGTAAAACGGGTTGCTGAGCGCCTGCAGCTCGGATTCGCAGCCGTTGCACGAACCGGCATCGACATGGCGGATATGGAGGCTGCGGCGAAAGCCGTTGCGCTGCGCCGGCGCGTCGGGCCGCCGCGTCGCCGCCTCCGCGGTCGACAGCAGCAGATCGGAACGCTCGCGGACCCCGAACGCCCAGTCGAACGAGGCGGTCGCCGCGCCCTCGGGGCAGGCTTCGACGCATAGCTGACAGACGACGCAAAGTCCGTAATCGACGCGCAGCCGCTCGCCGCCGTCGCTGCCCTTGTCGACCGTGATCGCCTCGGTCGGGCAGGCGGCGGCGCAGGCCGCGCAATCGGGGGCGCAGCGCTCCGGCGCAAAGCGCGGCATGCCGAAGACGCCCTCCTGCCCCGGCGCGCCTTCGCGCCGGGGCCACGGCAGCGTCGCCTGGCCGTGACTGAGGCCGAACCATGTCCACAGCGGCATTCCACGTCCCCTAGAGCACGATCGGGCTAACTTGAAGCACCCCAAACCGTCATCCGCGGGCTTGACCCGCGGATCTCAGAGATGGCCGGGTCAAGCCCGGCCATGACGGATAGGGGGTGATTCGATCCAACGCGATACCGCTCTAGCGGTCGCAGCCGGCGATGGTCAGGCCGAAACTCGCCTCGTTGATCGCATAGTCCATCATGTTGCTGCCGTGCACGGTGAACGGAAACACTCGCCAGTTGGAGAACGACGGCGATTTGATCTTGACCCGCGCGACGGCGCCGTCGCCGCCGATATGGACGGCGTAGAACAACGAGCCGCGCGGCGACTCAGCCCAGCCCAGACCTTCGGAGCCGGGCGGCGGAACGCATTCGGCCGAGACCGGCCCGTCGCCGAGAAGCGGCAGCAGGCGCTCCACCAGATCGAGGCTCGCCGCGATCTCGGCAATGCGGACCTGCGCGCGGGCGTGCGCATCGCCGCTGGTGCGCACGGGGACCGCAGGCGGCACCTCGTCGTAAGCGGCATAAGGATGGTCGCGGCGCAGATCGCGATCGACACCGGAGGCGCGCTGGATCGGGCCGGTCGCGCCCTGGTCGAAGGCAACCTCCGGCGGCAAGACGCCGGTGGTGACCAGCCGGTCGAGATGGCTGTTGGTGGTCTCCAGCATGCGCGTGTAAGTCGCGATCGGCGCCCGGAGGCGCTCAAGCTCGGCGCCCAGCCAAGCGCCCGGATCGAGATCGCGGCGCAGCCCGCCGGGAACCAGCACGCTGCGCAGGAAACGGCTGCCGCTGAGCCGGGCGTTCAGCTGCTTGACCCGCTCTTCCAAGAGCTTGCCCTCGGCGTTGCCGACCTTCAGCGTCGTCGTATCCGCGAGATGCCCGAGATAATGCAGGTGGTTGTAGAGCCGTTCGAGTTCGCCGAGCAGCGTGCGCAAGAGGCGGGCGCGGCGCGGCACCGCGCACCCCGCGGCGGCTTCCACGGCCTGGCAGAACGCCAGCGCATGGGCGACGCTGCCGACGCCCGAGACGCGCTCTGCAAGCACCGCGCCGTGCGCGGGCGTGCGGCCCTCGAAACGCTTTTCCATGCCGCGGTGCTTGAAGAACAGCTGCGGGCGGAAGTGGATGATGTGCTCGCCGACATAGAGAAACAGGAACTCCGCCGACTCGACGACATCGGCCCTGACCGGCCCCCACGGCAGGCGCTGCACGTCATCGCCGGCGATGTCGGGCAGCGGGCTCTCGACCGGCGCGAACGGCATCATCGTTTGGGCCGGGTAGTCGGGGTCGAACGGCGGCAGGGCAGGCCGCGCGCCGGCGTGGAGCACAAGAGGCTGCGGCTCGGGATGGCCGGTGAATTCGACCCCGAACAGGTCGGCGATCTCGCGCTCATACCAGCCCAACAGCGGGCTGATCGCCGCGACGCTGGGCACCGGCCCCTGCGGCGCGACACGCCACATCATGAAATCATTGCGGCCGCGGCTCGCGAGGTAGCGCAGCTCGATCTCGCCCGGCGCGGCGTAATGCGCATAGGCCATCTGCATGCGGCCGCCATCGCCGAGCAGCGCGGCGACCGCGTTCGGCAGGTCGCCCGGCGCGATCGCAACCAGCGCGACGGTCGGGGTGCTGACGACCGCGTCGCTCACGGCATCCCCGACGACAGCGATGCCGCGGTCGACGCCAGATAGTGCCACACGGCGCCCGGCCACCACAGGCCGAGCACCAGCACCGGCGCCAGCGCCAGCCACATCGGCAGCGCGCACCAGAAGCTGAGGCGGCGCGTCGGCGCGGCGCCGTCGTCATCCGTCCGGCTGTAGTACATATGGCGGAAGTGGTTCAAAAACCCGATGAAGATGACGATCAGCAGCGCCGCCATGAGATAGACCGCCCAGGCGAAGGCGGGCCGCAGCCCACCGCGCATGATCGTCAGTTCGCTGAGGAACAGGCCGAAGGGCGGCGCGCCGGTGATCGCGACCGCGCCGGCCAGCCACAAGAGGCCCTGGACCGGGAAGTGCCGCAGGACGCGCGTGATGGCGGCGATGTCCTTGGTGCCGTAGGCTCGCATCATGTTGCCGGCGCCGAAGAACATCAACGACTTGTTCAGCGAATGGTTGAGCATGTGGTAGAGCGCGCCGGCAATCCCGAGCGGGCCGCCAAAGCCGAAGCCGAGCGCCATGACGCCCATGTGCTCCACGCTGGAATACGCCATCAGCCGCTTGACGCCCTGTTGGCGCACGATGAAGAGAGCAGCGACGAACAGCGACAGCGCGCCGAACCCGACCAGCGCCAGTCCCGGCGCGATGCCGAGACCGGCCGCCCGCGCGATGCCGAGAAACCGCACAATACCGATCATCGCGGTATTGAGCAGCGCCCCGGACAGCATGGCCGAGACCGGCGCCGGGCCTTCGCTGTGCGCGTCGGGCAGCCAGGTGTGCATCGGCGCCAGCCCGACCTTCGAGCCGTAGCCGACCAGGACCAGCAGAAAGCTCAGCATGACCAGCAGCGGGTTGAGCCGCACCGCCGCGCCGGCCATTACCGTCCAGGTCATCTCGTAGCGCGGCCCCAGGACGAAGCTGCCGTTCCAGTAGAACAGCACCGTGCCAAGCAGCGCCAGGCTGAGCCCGGCCGACACGACGATGATGTATTTCCACGCCGCCTCGCTGCTCTCGGCCTCCCGCTCGAACGCGACGAGAAATGTGCTGACGAGCGTCGTCAATTCGATCGCGATCCAATAGAGCGCGATGTTGTTCATGACCGGCGCAATCAGGATGGTTAACCCGAACCCCGCGAACAGCGCGTAGAAGCGATGGAGGCGCTCGTCTTCGTCGAGCAGGCGCATGTAGCCGACGGCATAGATCGAGGCGAGCACATAGACGATCGCGCTGCACAGCGTGACCCAGGCAGCGGCGCGATCGAGGATCACATAGCCGCCCCAGAACAGCGTCGCGCGCCCGCCGACGAGGAACGGCAGCGGCAGCGCCGCGGCGAAGGAGACGACCGCAGCGGCCAGGTTCAGCCATTCGCTCGCCCGCGGTCGGCGCACCGCGATGCACAGTACGACGGCCGCCAACGGCGCCAGCTCGACGGCGAGCAGCAGGGCGCCGAGCATCAGCCGACCAGCCGCTTCAGGCCGCTGGCGCTGGTCGTGCCGGCGTGCGTCTGCAAATACGCGACCAGCACGCCGAAGCAGGCGATCAGCACCAAGAGGTCGAACAGCACGACGAGCTCGATCAGCAGCGGCATGTCCGGCACCAGGATCTGCGAGCCGAGGAAGATGCCGTTTTCGAGGACCAGGAGGCCAAAGATCTGGCTGATCGCCTCGCGCCGGATCGCGAGCAGCAGAAACCCGATCAGCATCATCGCCAG
>DATJUL010000015.1:0-2262 GCA_035502295.1 Allostellaceae bacterium
GCGGCGCATACGGAAGCATTGCAGCGCCTGCGCCGGGTGATCCGCGACCGCACCAAGGCAGCGACCTGCGTCGGTTTCGGGCCGCGCTTCCTGCATTCGACGGGGCAAGCCTACAAGGGCGGGCCGAACAGCGGGGTGGTCTTGCAGATCACCTGCGCCGACGGCACGGATCTTGCTGTGCCTGGGCAGAAATACACGTTTGGCGTCGTCAAGGCGGCGCAGGCGCGCGGTGATTTCGATGTGCTGGCCGAGCGCGGCCGGCGCCTCTTGCGCGTCCACCTGCCCGCCGATGTCGACGGCGGGCTGGCGGCGCTTGGTCGCGCCATCGACGAGGCGCTGAAATAGAGCATCGGGTTGTTTTCACGACAGGAACGGGAGGGGCGCGCATGCAGCTCGGGATGATCGGCCTCGGCCGGATGGGCGGCAACATCGTGCGGCGGCTGATGCGCGCCGGACACAACTGTGTTGTCTACGACAGAAGCGCAGAGGCGATGCAGGGGCTGGCCGGCGAAGGCGCCACGGCCAGCCGCGATCTCGCCGATTTCGTGCGCCAATTGCAAAAGCCGCGCGCCGTCTGGGTCATGCTGCCGGCGGGCGCAATCACGCACAATACGATCGTCGAGCTCGCCGGCCTGTTGGAGGCGGGCGACACGCTCATCGACGGCGGCAATTCGTTCTACCATGACGATGTCGCGCATGCCGAGATGCTGAAGGGAAAGGGCATTCGCTATCTCGATGTCGGCACATCGGGCGGCATCTGGGGGTTGGAACGCGGCTATTGCATGATGATCGGCGGTGACAAGGCGGCGTTCGAGCATCTCGACCCGATCTTTTCCGCGCTCGCGCCCGGCCGCGGCGAGATCGAGCGCACGCCGGGCCGCGAGCGGCGCGACCCGCGGGCCGAACAGGGCTATCTGTTTTGCGGCCCGGCCGGCGCTGGGCATTTTGTCAAGATGGTGCACAACGGCATCGAATACGGGTTGATGCAGGCCTACGCCGAGGGCTTCGACATCCTGCGCGGCGTCAATGCGGCGGCGATACCGGAAGGGCGCCGCTACGAACTCGATATGGCCGACATCGCCGAGGTCTGGCGGCGGGGCAGCGTCGTTGCGTCGTGGCTGCTGGATCTCAGCGCCATCGCGCTCGCCGAGGACCCGGAGCTCACGGAGTACACTGGCCGCGTCGATGATTCCGGCGAGGGGCGATGGACGATCCAGGCCGCGATCGAGGAGGCGGTGCCGGCGGAAGTGCTGTCCGCAGCTCTCTATACCCGCTTCCGCTCGCGTCGCGACCACACGTTTGCCGAGAAGATCCTGTCGGCGATGCGGCGACAGTTCGGCGGCCATCCGGAAGCGGCGTGAGGGGCGCCGCAATGGCGGACACCGACACCTCCGGGCGGGTGGCGCGCGGCCATCGGGCACCGCCTTGCGCGATTGTCATCTTCGGCGCCAGCGGCGATCTGACGAGGCGCCTGTTGATGCCGGCGCTCTATAACCTGGCGCGCGCCCGCCGGCTGTCCGAGGGGTTTGCGGTCATCGGCATCGACCGCACCGCATGGTCTGAAGAGGAGTTTCGCGCCTCGCTCGCCGACGGCGTGCGCAGCTTCGTCTCCGACACCGGCAGCGCCGGCGCGGTTTCCGAGAGTTTCGATCCCGACACGTGGGACTTCATCGCCGCGCGCATGAGCCATCTCGACGGCGACGCAACCGACCCGGCGATCTACGCCCAGCTGCACAAGAAGCTGGAGGACGCCGAGCGGGACTACGGCACCGGCGGCAATGTGATCTTTTATCTGGCGGTCGCGAGCGCGCTGTTCGGGCCGATCGTCGAGCGCATCGCCGAAGCCGGCCTGACCGAAGAAAAGGACGGCCATTGGCGGCGCGTCATCATCGAGAAGCCGTTCGGCACCGATCTGCAATCGGCGCAGGCCCTCAACCGGCGGCTGCTCAACGTGCTCGAGGAGCCGCAGATTTACCGGATGGACCATTTCCTCGGCAAGGAGACGGTCCAGAACATCATGGTCATGCGCTTCGCCAACGGGATTTTCGAGCCGTTGTGGAACCGCGACCATATCGATCATGTGCAGATCACGGTCGCCGAGACCGTCGGGGTCGAGCGCCGCGCGTCGTTCTACGAGCAGACCGGCGCCTTGCGCGATATGGTGCCGAACCACGTCTTCCAGCTGTTGGCGCTGACCGCGATGGAGCCGCCCAACTCCTTCGGTGCCGACGCGGTGCGCACCGAAAAGGACAAGGTGCTGGA
>DATJUL010000016.1:0-9251 GCA_035502295.1 Allostellaceae bacterium
GCGAGGATCCGTTCCGCGGGCGCGATCCGCACTACCACGCGCTTCCCGCGACGACCGCGGCGGCAGACCTGCTGTGCAGCCACATCTCGATCAATTTCGACCGCACCGGGTTTCAGGAGGATTGGAACGTCGTCTTCCCGCTCGACCGGCTGCGGGAGCTGGCGGCCGAGGGGACGATCGGCTCGATCGCCGACACCCACTACTCGTTCATGGGTGCCACCGACCCGGTGCAGATGGAGCCCTACGCCCGGGAACTCGCGGGCCGGCTTAAACAGGATAGTGTCGACAGCGTCCTTCTCGCCCCCGTTTGACCGCTCTGCACGCGCGCCGTGAGCGCGCTGGGGCATTATCTCGAGGAAGAAGGCATCGCGACGGTCGTGATCGCGCTGATCCGACCGCAAGCTGAAAACACCAAACCGCCACGTGCACTCTGGGTGCCATTTGAGTTGGGGCGGCCATTCGGCCCGCCGGGCAACCCGGCGTTCCAGAAACGGGTCGTCCTGGCCGCGCTCGGCATGCTCATCGAGGACGGCGGGCCGGTACGGATCGTCGATTTCCCCGACGACGATCCGCGTGCGCAGCCTGATCCCGCGTGGCAGCCGCCCTTCATGCCCGCGGCGATCGCCAATGGCGATGCGGACTCGCTCGCGTCCCGGATGGAGGCGGAGGTCCTGCTGCTGCAAGGATCGCATCGGCGCTGGATGGAGCAACACAAGCGCAGCACCGTCGGGCTGAGCGGATTTGCCATCGGCGAATGCGCCCGCTATGTCGCGGATTGGCTGCGCGGCAAGGCGCCGCCAAGCCCCCGCGAGGGTTTTTCGGCGCCGCTGATCCTGCGCTTCGCGGTCGACGATCTGAAGGCGTATTGCCTGGAGGCGGCGGGCGCGGGCACCGCGAAGCCGTCGAGCCGTCAGCTCACCGACTGGTTCTGGAACGAGACCGCGACCGGGGCGGCGCTTTATGCGCTGCGCGAGCTGTTGCTTGCCCACGCGGACGAGCGCCTCCGGCTCATCGTCGCCAATTTCATGGTGCCCGCCGCAAGGGTGCGCAGCAACTGAGGAGCGCAGGGAAGACGTAAAGGTTCTCGCTTTCGACACCGGCGGCACGGTGCGCGACCGGCACGCCGGCTTGACCTCGGCGCTCGCCCCATGGGGCACCGCCCAGCACGGCGTGGACGAGTGACGCGGCGTTGGCGTCCGAAAACCCTTAACGATTCCGCTCGTTCCCGCGACGTTGGTCGTCCGGCCCGGATCAACCCTCAACCCCCGTTCGCTCGTCCTGATGGCGTTCGACGACCAGTCGCTGTGCGGCGCCATTCTTGGTGCGCAGCTTAAAGCCGAGACAGTCGCCGATCGCGACGCGCCTCTCGACGATGCGGGCGACGATCGACAGGCCGATCCCGGCTGCACCGGCCGCTCCCCGGATCAATCGGCGCCGGCGCCGGCGAGCGCGCGCACGCGCCCCTCGTCCTGGGCCAGTTCGCGGGCCGGTCCCGAGTGGATCACCTTGCCGTCGCTCAGAACATAGACGCGATCGGCCACTTCGAGGCCGAAGCGCGCATTCTGCTCGACCAGCAGGATTGAGATGCCCTGTGCCCGCATCGAGGCGACGACGCGGAATACCTCGCGGACGAGCAGCGGCGCCAAGCCCTGCGACGGCTCGTCGAGCAGCAGCAATCTCGGATTGACCAACAGCGCCCGCGCGATTGCCAGCATCTCCTGCTCGCCGCCCGAGAGCTGCCGTCCCCAGCTGTCGCGCCGTGTCGCCAGGTTCGGAAAGAGTTCGAGAACCCTTTCGACCGTCCAAGGACCCGGCCGGGCCATTGGCACCGCGAGATTTTCCAACACCGTGAGGTTGGGAAAGATCCGCCGGCCTTCCGGCACATAACCGACGCCGAGCCGCGCAATCTTGTAGGGCGGCCAACGGGTGGTGTCGTTCCCCAAGATCGTGATCCGGCCTTCCCGCGCCGGCGTCAAGCCGCTCAGGCTGCGCAAGGTTGTCGTCTTGCCGGCGCCGTTGCGGCCCAGAAGGGTGACGATTTCGCCCTCGCCGACCTCCATCGAGACGCCGTGCAGGATATGGCTCTTGCCGTAATAGGTCTGCAGACTTTCGACTGTGAGAACGGCGGCGCTCAACCGGCTTCTCCCAGGTAGGCCGCCTGTACCAGCGGATCCGCCGCAACTTCCGGAGGTGTTCCCGTCGCCAGAACCTTGCCATAGTTGAGAACGGTGATCCGATCGGCGACGCCGAAGACGAGGTCCATATCGTGCTCGATAAAGAGGATGCTCTGCTTCTGCCGCACATGCAGGTCGCGGATCAGCTTGACCATGTGCTCGGTTTCCGACTGGCCCATGCCGGCGGTAGGCTCGTCCAGCAGCAGCAGCCTGGGCCTTCGGCTCAGCGCCATCGTCACCTCGACCACGCGCTGATCGCCGTGGGCGAGTTCGCTGACGGTGCGGCCGGCCTGTGCGGTAAGGCCGGTGGTTGCGAGCAGCTCTTCCACCCGGGCGTTGATTTGCCGCAGCAACGCCCGGCTCGGCCACGGTTGCGCGCTGCAACGCGCCTCGGCCTCGACACCGATGCGGACGTTCTCGAACACCGAAAGCTCATGAAATATCTCGGTGATCTGGAAGGTGCGCACGAGGCCGAGCGCGACCCGGCCCGGGGCGTCGACCCGGTTGATCTGCCTGCCGTCGAACCAGATCTCGCCGCTCGTCGGCGGGAACAAGCCGCTGATCAGGTTGAACAGCGTGGTCTTGCCGGCGCCGTTCGGGCCGATCACCGCATAGAGCCCGCCCTCTTCCATCTCGAACTCGACGTTTTGCAACGCGACGAGCTTGCCGAAGACTCGGGAGATGTCGGTGAGGCGCAGCAGGCTCATGCGGCTGTCGTCCGTTGGCGGACGATGCCGAGAATGCCGCTCGGGAAGAAGATGACGGCCACGATAAACAGCCCCCCAATAAAAGTCTGCCAGTTGTTGGGGAAATAGCTGCTCACGTAGTCCTGTATGCCGATAAAGATGATCGCGCCGACCAACGGTCCCCAGAAATTCCGCATGCCTCCGAGCACCGCCATGATCACGAAATTACCCGATTCCACCCAGTAGAGGTTGGCCGGAGAGATGAAATTGTTCTGCAGCGCATTCAGCGCCCCCGCCAATCCTGCGATCACGCCGGCGATGGCAAAGGACGCCCACACGTAGCGCTCGATGTGGATGCCCAGGAACTGCGCGCGCCGGCGGTTTTCGCGGATGGCGACAAAGGTGTGGCCGAGCGGCGAGTGCAGCAGCACCGCGATGGCCCCCGCGCCGAGCGCAAAAAAGAACAGGACGAAATAATAGAACGCCAACCCATTCAACGGCACGGTCGCAAAGCCGAAGTGGATCGGCTGGCGCGAGAAGCCGGCCAACCCGTCCTCTCCTCCGGTAAAGCTGTTCCACCGCTCGGCGATGAAATAGAAGATCTGGCCGATCGCGACGGTAATCATCGCGAAGTAAATGCCGCGCCGGCGCATGACCAACGGGCCCAGGACGAAACCCGCGGCGCCGCCGAGGATCGTGCCGGCGATGACCGCAACCACGGTGCTGTTGGTCAGATGCGTCAGCGCCAGCCCGGTCCCGTACCCGCCGAGCCCGAAATAGGCCGCCTGCCCGAACGACATGCAGCCGGTAAACCCGAGCAAGAGGTTGAGCGCCATGGCGCCGAGCGCATAGATCAACACGCGCGAGGCAAG
The DNA here is from genome assembly GCA_035502295.1 of Allostellaceae bacterium. GTDB lineage: Bacteria > Pseudomonadota > Alphaproteobacteria > ATCC43930 > CGMCC-115725 > DATARH01. The sequence continues at coordinate 3,733 of DATJUL010000016.1, forward strand.
CGCCTCGTAGCCGCCGATCAGCGGCAGCCACAAAGGCACCGCCAGCAGCGCGAGCCAGATCGCGCCGTTGACGTAGAGCCGCCGGCTCATTCGAACAGTCCCTCCTGCCCGAGCAGTCCGCGCGGCCGCACGATCAGCACGACGGCCATGATGATGTAGATGACCACATCGCTGGCGACCGGGTAGTAGGCGCTGGTGACGCCGGCAGCGAGGCCGATCAACAACCCCCCGAGCACGCTGCCGAACAAGCTGCCGAGGCCGCCGACGACGATGGCGACGAACGTCGCCATGATCACATCGTTGCCCATGGTCGGCACCAGCTCCAGGATGCCCGCCGCGAGAACCCCGGCAAAGCCGGCGAGCAGGGTGCCGATCGCAAAATTGACCGAGCGCAGCAGGTAGACGTTGACGCCGAGCGCCGAGACCGTCTCCAGGTCAAGAATCCCGGCGCGGATGCGAATGCCGAACCGGGACAACCGAAGAAAGGCGAACAGGGCCCCGGCGGCCAGCGCAATCGCCGCGATCACGAACAGCCGGTATCCGGTCAGAAAGAAATAGACCGTGCTGACCGGCGACCCCAGCGCGCCGGGAATGACGAAGGGAACCCCTTGTGCACCCCATATTGAGCGGACCACATCCTCGATGATCAGGGCGAGCCCGAAGGTCAGCAGCAGGCTGTAGACCGGATCGGAACGCCCGTACATATAACGGATGAGCGTACGCTCCACCAAGATGCCGAGAAACCCGGCGAGAATCGGCCCGGCGAACAAGGCGCCCCAGAAGCCGATATACGGCTCCAGCGTGAACGCCAGATAGGCGCCGATGACCATGAAGCCGCCATGGGCGAAATTGATGATCGAGTTGAGGCTGATGATCAACGACAGGCCCAACGCCATCAAAGCGTAGAACGCGCCCTGGATCAGGCCGTTAAACCCGTCGAACAGCAAGAGCTCCATGCGTTGGCGTTCCTGTTATGAGGCCGCGTCGCGCGCCCCTGGCGGCCGCTTGTCGCTTGCGCCGGCACAAGACCGGCGCCCCGACGGGACCGAAGCCCGCAGGGACGCCGATCTGGCCCAGCTTCACTGCGGCCCATGCGCGGCAGGCTGTGGATCGCGCACGGCCGCCCGGGTCATGCCGGATAGCTGATCGTGCACCCCTTCTCCGCCGGCGTCCGCGCCAGCTTTGCCCCGGGAATTTCGTCATGCACGGTGAACAGGTTGGGATATTTGCCCGTCGGGTTCACCTCGCCTACGAACTGCGTGATCATACACTGGTGGTCCCCGGCGCGGTAATAGGGGCCGCCGGGCTCCAGGGCGATTGCGGGCGGCAGGTGCAGGCCCTCCATGGCGTGAGCCATCTTGACCGAATCGACGCTTTTTGCCTTGGCGGCGGCAAGCGCGATGCTGTGCACGGCGACGTAGCCGAACCAGCTCCGCGCGCTCGGCGTGCTCTGTGTCGAACTGCTGTGCAGCTTGCGATACTGGTCGACGAACGCTTTGACGTGGGGCTGATGGGGCTGATTCCACCACCATTCCATGACGCCCCAGCCGATCCGCGCCTCGGGCGGCAATGCCGCCAGCGGTTCGAGCTCGACGAGGCCGTAGCCGAAGACCATTTTCTTGGTCATGCCGAACTGGCTGGCTTGCTTCATCAGGTTGACGAAATCGTCGCCGCCCTGGAAGACGATGAACACGTCCGGCTTTGCCTGTTGGACCTTGATCAGCGCCGAGCTGAAATCGGTGGCCCCGAGCGGCATCAGCTCATTGCCGAGGACGGTGCCGTTCGCCTTCTTCAGAATCTCGGAGAACCCGGCAAAGAGGAAATGCCCCCAGGCATAGTCCGGTGTGGAGAAATACCAGCGCTTGCCGAATTTTTTCAGCAGGGTTTCGCACAGCGCCTGTGCCAGCATCCAGGTGTCGGAGCACAGCTTGAACGTATTCCAGTGGCAATCCTTGCCGGTCACGGTGTCGACATGCCCGCCGACGGCGATGTACAGCAGGCCCTTGAGGTTGGCGGCATGGCTTTCGGCAAGCGCCACGGCGGATGATACCGAGCCGCAGATGAAGTTGACCTTGTCCTGGTCGGCGAGCTTGTTGACCTTCTCTGTCGCCTGCCCGACATTGGCGGCGTTGTCTTCCGCCAGGATCTGGACCTCGCGGCCAAGGATGCCGCCCGCCTTGTTGATCTCCGCGAGCGCCATTTTGGCGCCGTTGAGCTGGGAGGTTCCCAGCGCCGCATAAGTTCCCGTAAAGGGATCGACCCAACCGATCTTAAGCGGCGTGGCGCCCAGCGCCGTGACGATCGGCGGGCTGGCCACGGCGACCAGACCGGCCGCGGCCGACGAGGCCAGCACGGTGCGGCGCGTGATGGGACGCTTCGGCGACGTGATGAATGGATCGTTTGGACCTGTCATCGCTGTTCCTTCCCTCGAGATTTTTCGGACTGGTAGATGACCGCATTCTCACCACAATGCCAATTTTGCCCTCGTATCGACGCAATGTGCCAGCTTCTGCTTCACGGTTCTATCTCAATGATTCCATGGCGCTATTGACTCGGGCGCTGCGGCCTTATGTAGCACTCGCCGCGGGTCGCGCGACGGTGAGGCGATTGCCGGAGACGCCGTCGACTGGCAAGCCAGCCGCCTATCCCGCCCTCGTCGAACGTCCGCTTCCCGGCGCGGCGGTCGGTTCGTTCGGTCATGTCGCATGCGTGCGCGCATTGGACAAAATCACCCCCCTCGCGCGGGCGTGACCGGCGCATCCACGTCTTGGTCCTGCCCCTCCCGGCGCCGGCAAGACGTGGACGGCCGGGGCAAGCCCGGCCGAGGGGCCTCGCGGGTCTTGGTCTCGGCCAAATGCAATCGCCCTGGAAAAACGGCCGCGCGGCGCTTGACGGGGTGCGGCATCCTGCCCATTATCGCGGCATCCAAGGGGTGCCCCCAGTCGTCAGGACCAAGGGGCTGAGAGACCGCTGAGGCCGCGGGAAACCCTTTGAACCTGATCCGGGTCGTGCCGGCGTAGGGACAGGACGAACGCTTAGGCCAAGCGCCGCTTTCCCCATACCGATAATCGGCCCGGCTCTTCGTGATTGGAGGTTCCCGATGCCCGATTCCGCGCCCCTCTCGCCCCCGGTGCCGGCGGTGACGACCGGCCCGTTCGCGGCTTCGCGCAAGATTTTTGTCGGCGGCGCGCGCCACGGCGATGTCCAGGTCGCGATGCGCGAGATCGACCTCAGCCCGAGTGCGGGCGAGAAGCCGGTGCGGGTCTACGATACCTCCGGCCCCTATTCCGATCCTGCCGTCGCGACCGACATCCGCGCCGGCCTGGCGGAATTGCGCCGGCCGTGGATCGTCGCGCGCGGCGATGTCGAGGAAATCAGGGGGCGCGACATCCGCCCGGAGGATAACGGCCTGAAGCGCGGCGAAGACGGCGCGGTGCCGGTGTTCAACCGGGCCGGCCGCACGGTGCTGCGCGCGAAAGCGGGCGCGGCGGTGACGCAGATCGCCTATGCAAGGCGCGGCATCGTCACGCCCGAGATGGAATATGTCGCGATCCGCGAAAACCTCGGGCGCGAGGAGGCATTGCAGCGGATCGATGAGGGCCGCTCGTTCGGCGCCGCGATCCCCGAGCATGTGACGGCCGAATTCGTGCGCGACGAGATCGCGAAGGGGCGCGCCATCATCCCCAACAACATCAACCACCCGGAATCGGAGCCGATGATCATCGGCCGCAATTTCCTCGTCAAAATCAACGCCAACATCGGCAATTCGATCGTCACCTCGGGGGTCGCCGAGGAAGTCGACAAGATGGTGTGGGCGACGCGCTGGGGCGCCGACACGGTCATGGACCTGTCCACGGGCCGCAACATCCACACGATCCGCGAATGGATCATCCGCAATTCGCCGGTGCCGATCGGCACCGTGCCGATCTACCAGGCGTTGGAAAAGGTCGGCGGCAAGGCCGAGGAACTGACCTGGGAGATGTTCCGCGACACGCTGATCGAGCAGGCGGAACAAGGCGTCGATTACTTTACGATCCACGCCGGCGTGCGCCTCGCCTATATCCCGCTGACCGCGTCGCGCGTCACCGGCATCGTGTCGCGCGGCGGCTCGATCCTGGCGAAATGGTGCCTCGCGCATCACCGCGAGAATTTCCTCTACACCCATATCCGCGAGATCAACGAGATCATGCGGGCCTACGACGTGTCCTACTCGTTCGGCGACGGGTTGCGCCCCGGCTCGATCGCCGACGCCAACGACCGCGCCCAGTTCGCCGAACTGGAAACGCTCGGCGAGTTGACCAGGCTCGCCTGGGAGGACGGCGTCCAGGTCATGATCGAAGGCCCCGGCCACGTGCCGATGCACAAGATCAAGGTCAATATGGACAAGCAGCTCGCGGAATGCGGCGAGGCGCCGTTTTATACGCTGGGGCCGCTGACCACCGATATCGCGCCGGGCTACGACCACATCACATCGGGCATCGGCGCCGCGATGATCGGCTGGTTCGGCACCGCGCTCCTCTGCTACGTGACGCCGAAGGAGCATCTGGGGCTGCCCGACCGCGACGACGTGAAGACGGGCGTCATCACCTACAAGATCGCCGCCCACGCCGCCGATCTCGCCAAGGGCCACCCGGCCGCGCGCCTGCGCGACGACGCGTTGTCCCACGCGCGCTTCGAGTTCCGCTGGAAGGACCAGTTCAACCTGTCGCTCGATCCGGAAACCGCCGAGAAATTCCACGACCGGACATTGCCCGCGGATGGCGCCAAGCTGGCGCATTTCTGCTCGATGTGCGGCCCGAAATTCTGCTCGATGCAGATCACCCAGGAAATCCGCGACTACGCGAAGTCGGGCATGGAAGAGAAATCGCAGGAGTTCCTCAACCAAGGGGCCGAAATCTACACCGACGAGCACGGCCGCCCGCGCGCCGCCGCGGATTGAGCGACCCGCATCCGCGGCTGTACGGCCGGCGGCGCGGGCGCAGGCTGCGCGCCGGCCGGCGGGTGCTTTATGCCGAGCTGCTGCCGCGCCTCGCGATCACGCTGGCGGAACAGGGACCGTTTGATCCGGCCGCGCTGTTCCCGCAGCGGCCGCCGGCGGTATGGCTGGAGATCGGCTTTGGCGGCGGCGAGCATCTCGCCGAGCAGGCCGCCCGCCACCCGGAAATCGGCTTTATCGGCTGCGAGGTATTCGAAAACGGCGTCGCCCGCCTCGTCGCCGAGATCGCCCGGCGCGGCCTCGCCAATATCCGCATCTTCCAGGACGACGCGCGCCTCTTGCTCGACCGCCTGATGCCGGCTTCGATCGGCCGCGTGTTCGTGCTGTTTCCCGATCCCTGGCCGAAGGAACGCCATCACAAGCGCCGCCTCGTCGCGCGCCCGACGCTCGACCGCCTCGCCGGGGTCATGCAGCCGGGCGCCGAACTGCGCCTCGCGACCGACGATCCGGGCTATCTCGCGTGGATGCTGGAGCACTTGACCGCGCACCCCGATTTCCGCGGCAACGCGAATCGGCCGGCCGA
>DATJUL010000017.1:0-4653 GCA_035502295.1 Allostellaceae bacterium
CAGCACGGTCAGGCGCAGCGCATCGGCAATCTCGGGCAGCATCGTCGTGACAATATTGCTGGCCGCGGGGTTCGCCAGCACCAGCGTCGCCCCGAGCTGCACCAGATGCAGGTCGCCGTCGCTGTCCCGCAGCGTGATTGAGAACGGCTTGACGGCGAGGTAGAACGGCAGCGGCGGTTCCGGCGCGGCCTGAGGCCGGCTGTGGCCCGCGATGCGGCCAAGCAGCGGCGCGAAACCGGCATAGTAAGCCGCGCCGCCCGCGGCGAGGACGAGCGCAATCGTTCCCGGCAGCGCCAGCCCCCGCCCGGAGCGGCGCGGGCCGGGCTCACGCTGCCGACCAGCCGCCGCTTCTTGCGTCCTGTCGGTGACCATCGCGGCCGGTCACGTCAGCCGGGTCGCGCGCTCCGCAGCGCTGACGATATCGACAAAGCGCAGCCCGAGACGTTCGCCCTCGACGACGACGATCTCGCCGTGGCCGATCAAAACGCCGTTGACGCGCACATCGAGCGGTTGGCCCACGCTGCGATCGAGCTCGATAACCGCTCCGCGATCGATGTTGAGCACCTCGCGGATCGGCATTTCCGCCCGTCCGAGTTCGACCGACAGGCGGACCGGGATGTTCAGCACGAAATCGAGGCGCGGCGGTGCTGCCGCCCCGTCCGCGGCGGGCAGCGGCGGCAAGGCGTCGCGCGCCCCGGCATCGCCGGCCGGTAGTGCATCGATGCTGGGGAACAGGGGGCTGGCGCCCGCGCCGGCCGCCGCGGGGGCCTCGCTCGCGCCGCCCCGCGAAAACAGATCATCCGGCATCGTCCGCATTCTCCTCTTTCCGGGTTCGTTCTGCGGCAATCGGCGCCCGGTCGTCGGGCGTCAGCCGCTGCTCGATCCGCACGGCGATCTTTCGCCCGTGGCTGCCCCAGCGCCCGCGGAACAGCGGAAGACCGTGCGATTGCACGGTGACGCTGTCGGGGCGCGCGATCTCAAACACATTGCCCGGCCGCAGATTGAGAAAGTCGCCGACGGTCATCTCGATCGCCGCAAACTCGACGTTGATTTCGGTCGTGGCACCGCCGATGCCGGTCCTGATCTGCTGCGACCACCGTGGATCGCGCGGATCACGCTTGACGGCATTCGTCGCGGCGAGGCGCTCGTGCAGCGGTTCGAGCAGCAGGTATGGAATGGCAACTCTGAGCGTGCCGCCGCTGTTGGCGACCGTCACCGCGAAATTGTTGACGAACACGAGGTCGGTCGGACCCGCGATCGCGGCAAACGCCGGCTTCACTTCGTGCCGCACGACCTCCGGCACGAAGGCCGCGACGGGTTCCCAGGCCGCCGCCAATTGCTCAAGCAATCGCTCGACGACAAGGCGTATCGCGCGGTACTCGAGCGGCGCGAACTCGCGGTTGGGGATCGCCGCGAGCGGCAGCCGCCCGTTGCCGCCAAACCGGCTCTCGACAATCAGGCCGACGAGATCGGCATCGACCGCGATCAGGATCGTGCCGTAAAGCGGTTTCAGCATTGCCAGCGTCAACAGGCTCGGCATGGTCAGCCGATCGGTCATTTCGCTGTGCTTGATCAGGTCGATGGTGAATTCCGGCACAACCTGGACCGGCTGCTGCAGATGCTGCAGCAGCGCCGCGCGGCACCGATCGGCGAAGCGTTCGTTGATCGCGTGCAACGTCGGCATCCACGCCCGCGTCGGCCGATGTTGGTCGAAGAAATGATACGGGCGGATATGCGGGGCGAGCGGCCCCGGAGCATCAGACATGGCGGCGAACCCGAATTCCGGGGAAAGCGTCGGCCGGCAGAGCCGCCTTCCGATGATGTCGCGCGATTTGTTCGAGCAGCGCCTGTTCGGCGAGAGCACGGGCGGTCTGGTGCGCGTCGGCAGGCTGCTTCGTTATTTGCTGCGCGGGCCGCGTCGGCGGCTCGGTCGGCGCAGCGAGGACGGCATCGAGCACCCGGCCGAGCGCCTCGACCGCGTGACGCAGGCGACCGCCGGCGCGCCTCTCCGTCAACAACCCGGTCAGCCGGCGCTGCATCGCGTGCCGTTCGGCATCGGCTGCGGCGAGCCGGCGACGCAGGTCGTCGATGACGCGATCCTTGTCGGCGATGCGCTGATCCCGATCCGACAACAATTCGTGCAACAGCCCGATCTCGCGCGACAGCGCGTGCCGCTCCGCGATGCGCAGGCGCTCGGCGGTTGCCGCAAGGCGGCGCTGCAGGTCGACTCTCGCCGCGTCGGCGTTCGTCCCATCCTGATCGGCGCTGTTGGCCGTGTCCGGAAGCAGCCGGGGCAGCCTCGTCGCTTCCGACCGCTGACCCGCTGCCGAACTTGCGGCTTCGGTACGCCAGGATGTCGCCCCGCACGCGGCAACCGTGGTCGCGCTGTGCCTCAGGGGATCGGCCATTGGTCGCGACCGCTTTGAAACTGGAGCGTCGGCCGACGCCGCTTTGCCTCTGCCGTGCGGCCGGGTCGAACGGCCGGCGCCTGTTCCATGAAGACCGCATCGGCCGCGGCGCGTTTGGCCTCGACGCGGATCCATCGCCGTACCGATTTCAGTCGCTGGTCGGCCTGATGAATGTCGTCCCGGTCCGCCAGATCGCAAAAGGCGAGCAGCAGCAGGTTGAGGCAGTCTACGCGGGTCAGCGGCTCGCCCGGCGCCGCGGTCGAGGCGCGGCAGCGGCGACGGTCGCGCTTGGTCTCGGGCGGCCTCAGCAGGGGTTCGGTACCATCCATTCCGTTGCTTTCCCGATCCCGGTCGATTGCCGGGGGCGTGCTGCAACGCCGCGTTCGTGCCGGCGGCGGTGCTTCAACTCATGGCGTGCGCCAGAATTCCATAGGCCGACGGAAATTCGCTTGCACCGCCAACCGAACCGATCGGTGGGCGGAACACCGGGCGACGACGGTGGCGTTGTCGACATCCGGCAGGTCACGCGTGTCATCCGGCATGTGCGTCTCCGCCGACAGAGGGTCGCCCTTTGTCGCGTATGACGATGCTATAAACTATGAAAAGTTGCAATAGATATTTTTAATCAACTATTGCGAACAGCCGTGAATGATCGCGGCGGGCCCGACAACCGAGACTTTGAGGTCTCCGGGCCCGCGATGCTGGGCGGCGCGGGCCGCTCAACCGCGGCGTCAGCTGGCGAGCGGGTGCGGAAGCGGGCGCGAGCCGTCGGTAAAGCGCGACAGGCGGAACGGCGCCGGATCGACGAGCGGCGGGGCGCCGCTCGCCAGGTCGGCGGCGAGCCGGCCGGCCGCCGGGCCGATGCCGAAGCCATGCCCGGAAAATCCGGTCGCGATGAAAAAACCGGGCAGCCGCTCGACGGCGGAGATGACCGGGATCGCATCGGGCATCACGTCGATCATGCCGCCCCAGCTGTCCGCCACCCGGACGTCGCGGAAGGCCGGAAAAGCCGCGGCCATCGACGCGCGGGCGCGTTCCAGCACATAGGAGTCGGCGGCCGGATCGAGCACCCGCACGGCTTCGAACGGCGACGCTTCGTCGAGCGCCCAGCTTCGCGGCCGCCGCCATTCCTCAACGAACGGGCGGCCGGCGCGAAAGCGCAGCTTCTTCCAGTGCAGCCGGATACTCGGCAGGTATTGCGGCAGGAGGCGGACGCTGTCGGGCACCAGGTCGATCGTGCGCACGCCAAGCGTCGCGACCGTATAGCCGCCGTCGAGGCGCTTCCTATAGCCGAACAGATCGCCCGAGGCGGAAATCTCCGGCCCGCCGTCGAACCGCTCGGTGCGCATGACCGAACCCAGGACCTTGAGCTGCGGCAGGTCGATGCCGAGATTGCCGCAGAACAGCCGCGACCACGCGCCGCCCGCGAGAATGACCGATTGGCAGGCGATGCGGCCCCGCTCGGTGACGACCGCGGCGACCCGCCCGGCCGCCGTTTCGATGCCGCGCGCGGCGCATCCCTCGACGACCACCGCGCCTGACCGGCGCGCCGCCGCGACGATCACCGGCACCGCTTTCTGCGGCTCGGCCTTGCCGTCGCTTGCGGTGTAGAGCGCACCGGCCCACGGTTTCGCCGAGCCGGGCAGGAGGCGCGCCGCCTCGGCGCCGTCGATGAGCCTTGTATCGAGCTGGTACTCGCGCGCGTGGTCGAGCCAGGCGCCGAACTGCGCCAATTCTGCCTCGCTGTCGGCGAGGTACATGATGCCGCAGGTGCGAAAGCCGGTTTCGCCTGCGACCCGCGCGTTCATGCCCTCCCACAGCCGCAGGCTCTCGATGATCAGCGGCAATTCGCGCGGGTCGCGCGCCATCTTACGGCACCAGCCCCAGTTGCGGCTCGACTGCTCGCCGGCGATGCGGCCCTTTTCGCACAGCGCCACCGAGACGCCCCGCTCGGCCAGCGTCAAGGCGGCGCTGGCGCCGATGATGCCGCCGCCGATGACGACGACATCGGCACCGGCCGGCACGTTGTCATCGGTGGCGACCGGATCGACGCGCGGCGCCGCCATCTCACGCCTCCTCGCCGTCGTCGCGTTCGCTCTGCGCAAGGCGGATCTGGCGCAGCACATCGCGCACGCCGCGTGCGGTGCGCAATTTGCGGCCGATGTCCGGAGCAAGCCGCAGATCGCCGGCGGCATCGAGCAGGCCCGCTTCGGTGTCGGGCGGCAGTTCGCGCATGACCTCGGCG
>DATJUL010000018.1:0-4267 GCA_035502295.1 Allostellaceae bacterium
CCGCCTGATTGTGCGTCATATCGATGACGCGGATGCCGTCGAGGGCTTGGGTCATTCCTTTTCTCCTGTTCCGGCGGCGTTTTCAGGTTCGCTCACCGGCGCGGGATAGAAGTCGTCCGCAAGGAGTTCGTCGATCGTGTATGGGCATTCGACGGGCAGCGATGCCGCCGCGTGGTGTTCGCCGTATTTCTCCAGATCGCGCACCACCGGCTTTCGCGCGTTCGCGTAGAGACGCGGCAAGGTTTCGTCGATGTCGCGCCGCAGGGTCGGCGTCAATTTATCCTCGATCTCGGCGCGCGCATCATCGATCGAATCCATCCAATCGGCACGCGGATCGCGCGCGGGGGAATGGGCCAGTTTCAGAAAATGCACCAGAATACGCCTGAACTGGCTGCGCACGGCATCGCGATGGCTCCTGCCCAAATCCTCGATCTCCTCGGCGAGGTTCTCGCGATCGAAGCGGTTGTCGTGCGTGCGCAATTCGCGCAGGACCTGCGCTTGGTACTGCGTCCAGGCGTAGAAATCATCGTCGTAGTTCGGCCCGTTTGGGCGCGGTCCGTCCGGCATCGCCGTTCCGCTCGTCATGTGTGCGCCGCCAGTATAGCCGATGCCGCGCGGCGACCCGCCGCTATTTGCCCGCGAGGCGCTCGCGGGCCCGCCGCCTGGCTTCGCCGCGCTCGCGGTCGGAGACGAAGATCAGGCCGGCGACGCGGCGGATCAGCGCGTCCTCGTCGGCGGTGAGTTCGCCGTCGGCATAGGCCACTTCCCACATCATCTCGATGATTTCGGCGCGCTGCGCCTCGTCGCACTGCTCGACAACGACGCGGGTGAAATGAAACAGGTCCGAGGCCGCGATGACGCCGCGTTCGGCGGCGGGAACGAGCCGGGCAATCTCGTCCGGCGCGAGGCCGAAGCGCCGCGCCAGCACGCGCTCGATGATGCGCCGCTGGCGCCGTTCGGCGTGGTCGTCGCTGCGCGCCGTCTCGATCAAGAGCGCGGCCAGCGCAAAGACCGGGTCGTGGCGTTCGTCGATCGCGTGGGCCGCGTCAGACCCGCCGAACAGCCGCAGCAACGCATCAAACATCGGTTATCCCTAGGCGAAGGCGGCGAAAGCTTCCTCAATCGCGGTCATCTGGTTGCCGGCGAGCGAGGACGGCACCAAGACGAGCGTCGACACGCCAGCCTCGCGCCACGCCGCGACGCCGTCGCGTACCGCCTTGGCCGGGCCGAACAAGGCCGCGTCGGCGAGCCAGCGGTCGCTCATCAGCGCCGGGATATCGTTTTCGCGGCCGGCGGCGAGCGCCTTCTCGATCGCCGCCATCTCGTCGCCGTAGCCGGCTTCCTTCCAGTAATTGCGGTAGTTCGGCAATGTCGTGTAGCGCACGAGATTGCGCCGGCACAGCGCCTTCGCCGCCGCTGCATCATCCGAGATGCAGGCCGGGATCATGTTGGCGATGAGGAAATCCGGGTCGGCGCGTTTGCCGGCCGGCAAGGCCGACAGCGAGGCCGCCATGTGCGAGCGGCTGGCGTTGGCAAAGATGACGCCCTGAGAAATCTCGCCTGCCAGCGCCACCATGCGCTTTCTGAGCGCCGCCAGCACGATCGGCGGCAATGGCCCGAATTCCTCGTAGGCGCGGTATTTTTCGACAAACTCGCGGGTGTCGGAGAGCGGCCTGCCGACCGCCGCCTCGACGCCCATGCGGGCGTGGCTCGGCGCGTGCGCGACGCCGATCCCAAAGCGGAACCGGCCGCCCGAGACCTCGTGGATATAGGCGGCGGTCTGCGCGAAATCCTCGACCGTGCGGGCGTAAATCGGCGCGATGCCGGTGCCGATCAGCATCCGCTCGGTCGCGAACGCCAGCGCCGTGCACTGCGCCATGTTGGCGAACCGGCTCGACACGTAGATGCCGCTGAAGCCGCGCCGCTCGGCCTCACGCGCGACATCGAGCGTCTGGCGCCGCCGCCCCGGCACGGCAACCAAAGCAAGCGCGGGCATCGGATCAGGCATTTTCACCTCCTTATTTTCAGCGCAAAGAACGCAAAGGATATGCGAAGGACGCAAAGATCATTCTCGGCGCGATGAGAAAATAAATCTACAATAAGGCAGTGAGACAATGCGAACCTGAACCAGGCAACGATCTCACTGCCTCACTGCCTCATTGTGACATGAAATCCGTTCGCGCCGGAAAGATGCCATCGCGTTCCTCGGCGTATTCTTCGTGTCCTTTGCGTTACCTGAATCACTCCGCGGCCTGGCGGGGCGGGAGTTGCACGGTGTTGGGGCCGTAGCGGTCGCGGAACGGCTGGGTGTCGATCTCTTCCAGTTCGATCTCGCGGGCCAGCACCTGCCGCTTCCATGCCTCGTGCGCCGGGATATTGGCGTGGAATTCCGGCATGAGCTCGCGGGCGAACAGGTCGAGGCTCTCGCAGATGTGCTCGTGCGTGTTCTTGCCGGCCTGATTGAGCAAAATCACCGAGTCGATGTGGGAGGTCTCGAAGCGGCGCAGTTTGCGGCGCAAGGTCTCCGGCGAGCCGATCAGCCCGGTGTTGAGCGCGCGGGCGTGGCCGTCGGGGTTCTCGCGCTTCCATTTCTCGTATTCGTCCCACATGTTGACCGTGCCGGGGTCGGGCCGCCGGCGCCCGGTACTCTGGCCGTAGAAGCGCAGCGCGAACTGGAAGAACGGGATGCCGTCGGCGCGGCGGCGCGCCTCTTCGTCGGTCTCGGCGCACATGAAATAGCTGGTCAGCGCCAGGTTCGGGTTGGTCACGTAGTCGGCGAGCTTCTGCTGGCGCTTGGTGAAGGCGTTGTAATAGGCGTGCACCCAGGCGTGCGCGGCGTCGGCCGAGAGAAACTGGAAGGCGAGCGCGCCGAGGCCGCGCCGCCCGGCCATCTCGATCGTCTCCAGTTGCGAGCAGGCGACCCACAACGGCGGGTGCGGCTTTTGCAGCGGCTTCGGCAGTACGTTGCGCAGCGGCATCTGGAAATACTTGCCGTGATGCTCGCTGCCGCCGTCCCGGAACATTGGGATGATCGCCTGCAGCGCTTCCTCCCAGATCGCCCGCTTTTCGGCGAAATCGACGCCGAACGGCTCCAGTTCGGTGATGCTGGCGCTCTCGCCGGTGCCGAATTCGACCCGGCCGTTACTCACCAGATCGAGCGCGGCGATGCGCTCGGCGCAGCGCGCCGGGTGCGTCGTCGTCAATTGCATGATGCCGTGCGCCAGGCGGATCTGCTTGGTGCGCTGCGAAGCCGCGGCGAGAAACACCTCGGGGGCCGGCGAATGCGAATATTCCTCGAGGAAATGGTGTTCGACCTCCCACGCATAGTCGTAGCCGAGCCGGTCGGCCAGTTCCACCTGGTCGAGCGCGTTCTGATAGAGCTCGAGTTCGCCGCCCGCGTGCCACGGGCGCGGCATTTGCAATTCGTAAAAGATGCCGAATTTCATCGATCGCCTCGCGGGCATGACGGTTGCGCTTAGGGCGCGATGATGCGCGCCCGGTGCATGCATTACAATGGCGGGAGGCGAAGCGAGGGAGCATGGCTGACGAGAACGCGAGCCTGAGCGAGGCAAACGCTTCGCCCGCTGCCGCGCTGCCCGGCGCCGCAGCCGATTGGCAGCATACGTTGTGGGCGATGGTCGGCATCCAGTTCGTCATGACGATGGCGTTCTCGATGCTGACGCCGATCATGCCCTTGTTCCTGCCGGAGCTCGGGGTCACCCAGCCGGCCGCGATCGATCTGTGGGCCGGCATTCTCGGCGGCAGCACGTCGTTTGTCGCCGCCTTCGCCTCGCCCTTGTGGGGCACCGTTGCCGACCGGCACGGCCGCAAACTGATGCTGCTGCGTTCCTCGATCGCGATCGGCTTTTTCGCGGCGCTGATGGGCCTCGCGCAGGATGTCTGGCAGTTCTTTGCGGTGCGCACCCTGATGGGCCTGTTCGCCGGGTTTTCCAGCGCCGCGATCGCGCTGGTCGCGAGCCAGGTGCCGGAGAGCCGGCTTGGCTTCTCGCTCGGCTGGCTCAGCACGGGACAGCTTGTCGGCTCGCTGTTCGGGCCGATCGTCGGCGGCCTGCTTGCCGATCTGACCGGCAGCTACCGGGTGCCGTTTTTCTGCACCTCGGGCACGATCTTCGTGTCGGTGGCGCTGGTCTGGCTGATCGTGCACGAGGAGTTCGCCCGGCCGCAGAAGGGCAGCGGCCGCCGCTCGGCGGTCAGCGGCCTCATTGCGCTGGCGACGACGCCGGCCCTCCTCGCGCTGTTTTTTGTG
>DATJUL010000019.1:0-10346 GCA_035502295.1 Allostellaceae bacterium
CGCGAGGCGGCGAGTTGGCATGCGCTGTGCGCCGCCGGCTGGAGCGGTCTGGCGGAACCGTTCGCCTTCGATGCGCGGCCGCTGGTCGGCGAGCGCGACGGCTGGCAGGGCGAGGGGCTGCGGCTCGTCGGCGCGCAGACCGCGTTGCCGCGGCGCGAGCCGGCGTTGTCCGAGACGGCGCCGCCGGCCGCGTTGCCGGGCTGGGTGACGGCGCCGTCGCCACCTGAGCCGACCCCGCCGAAGCCGCTGCTGCCGTCGCGCCCGAGCGGCCCGGAACCGGCAACCCTATCGCCGCTGGCGGTCGCCGGCCGCGACCGCTTCAAGCGCGGCCTCGTCGTGCACCGGCTGCTGCAGAGCCTGCCGGAGCTGCCGCCGGGCGAGCGCGCGGCCGCGGCGCGGCGCTTTCTCGCGCTGCCGCTGCACGCGCTGGGGCCCGACGAGCAGGCCGAGATCGCGGCCGAAGTCATCGCGGTGCTGGACGACCCCGAGCTTGCCGCGCTGTGGGGCCCCAATTCGCGGGCCGAGGTGCCGGTCGTTGGGCTGATCCCCGGGTCACGCCCGGGGACCGACACCGCGGTGTCGGGCCAGATCGACCGTCTGGTCGTGACGCCGAATCGCGTGCTGATTGTCGATTTCAAGACGGTGCGTCCGGTGCCGGCCGGCTCGGCGGACGTGCCGACGCTCTATCTGCGGCAGCTGGCGACCTATCGGGCGGCGCTCGGTCGCATCTACCGCGACCGGCGCATCGACGGCGCGATCCTGTGGACCGACGGCCCGCGGCTCATGCCGATCCCCGGCGACTTGCTCGACCGGCACCTGCCCGGCCGCCTGTACGACAACGACGCCATCGGCCCAGCGTGAAGCGCATTCCTGCGCCGGCGGGAAGCAGCATGCGCGGTCATCCGCCGGCCTTGCGACGCAGCGGGCTTCTGTTGGCTCAATGGCTGGCGGCAGGGGCAGACGGCGGCGCGACCTGGCGCATCAGCGGCACGAGCAGCGTTGCCGCGATGAACGCCAGCATGATGGCGATGAAGGCGTCGGCATAGGCCAGCGTGGCGGCTTCGCGATAGGCGAGCTGCCACAGCGTTTTGAGCGCCGCGACATGGCCGCCGTCGAGGGCGCCGGGAACATTGCCGTAGCGCTGCGCGAGGCCGGCGAGCAGCCGGTCCATCGGCCCGTTTGCCGGCGTCAGGTGGGCGGCGATCCGGTCGAAATGGACATTGGTGCGGGCGTTGAGAATCGCGCCGCACGCCGCGATGCCGACCGCACCGCCGAGATTGCGCATCATGTTGAAGAGGCCGCTGGCGTATTTGAGGCGCTCGGGCGACAGGCTGCCGAGGCCCAGCGTCACCGCCGGCGCGACCGCAAAGACCTGCGGAAAGCCGCGCAGAATTTGCGGTACCAGCAGTTCGCCGCCGCCCCACTGGCTGGTGATCGCGCTGAACGACCACATCGAGGCGCCGAACAGCGCCAGCCCGAACATCATCAGCCAGCGGGTGTCGAATTTGCGGGCCAACAGGATATACGCCGGGACGCCGGCCAAGGAGGCGGCGCCGGTCGAGAAGATCGCGACGCCGGTCTGCCACGCGCTGAACCCGCGCACATAGCCGAGAAACAGCGGCGTCAGATAGATCGTCGAAAAGATGCCGATGCCGGTCACAAACGACAGAAAACAGCCGACCGCAAAATTGCGGTTTTTGAAGGCGCGCAGATCGACGACCGGCCGCGCAACGGTCAGGCTGCGGATCACGAACAGCAGGCCGGCGATCGCGGCGACCCAGGCGCACTCGCGGATCGTGGAATCGTCGAACCAGTTCCAGCGCGAGCCTTCCTCCAGCACGTATTCGAGCGTGCCGAGGCCGACCGCCATCAGCACGATGCCGGGATAGTCGGCATCCTTCAGCAATTTCCAGTCCGGTTCGTCAATCTTGACGAAAAACGCGATGAGGATCGTCACCACGATGCCCGGCACGAGGTTGACATAGAACAGCCAGTGCCAATCGAGCGTGTCGGTGATCCAGCCGCCGACGATCGGTCCCAGCGTCGGCGCGACCGAGGCGATCGTGCCGATCACGGCGGCGGCATAGACCCGCCGCTGCCCCTCGAAATAGTGGAACGAGGCGGTGAACATCGTCGGGATCATCGAGGCGCCGAGCATGCCCTGCAGCGCGCGGAACGCGATCATGCTCTCGATGTTCCAGGCGAAGCCGCAGAAGAGGCTCGCGACGGTGAAGCCGGCGGCCGAGCCGGCAAACAGCCAGCGCGTCGAGAACACGCGGGTCAGCCAGCCCGACAGCGGGATCACGACGATCTCGGCGATCAGGTAGGCGGTCTGTACCCAGCTGATCTGGTCCTGCGCCGCCGACAGCCCGCCGCCGATGTCCTGCAGCGAGGAGGCGACGATCTGGATGTCGAGGAGCGCCATAAAGCCGCCGAAGCACATGACGACAAACGGCAGAAGGCTCTTGAGCCAGAGGGCGGTCGGCGGCATATCGCAGTCACTCCCCGGCGGGGCCGGCCGGCCGCGTATCGACGCTGACCGTCGCCGACAGGCCGGGCCGCAATTCGCCAAAGGCCGCGTCGTCGAGCGCGATGCGCACCGGCACGCGCTGCACGATCTTGGTGAAGTTGCCGGTGGCGTTTTCCGGCGGGATGACGCTGAAGATCGCGCCGGTGCCGGGCGCCAGGCTCTGCACATGGCCGTGAAAGACCCGGCCCGGCAGGATGTCGGTAACGATCGTCGCCGGCTGGCCCGGCTTCATCCGCGCCAGCTGGTCCTCCTTGAAATTGGCATCGACCCACAGACCGCGCGCCGGGATGACGCTGAGCAAATAGGCGCCGCTCGCGACATAGGCGCCGATCTCGGCCGCGCGGTTGCCGACATACCCGTCGACCGGCGAACGGATGTCGGTATAGCCGAGGTTGAGCCGCGCGGTCGCGACATCGGCTTGGGCGGCGGCGACGCCGGCCTCTGCCTCGGCAATCTCGTCGTGCAGCACGATCAGTTGCTGGCGGGCGGCGTCGAGCCCGGCCGTGGCGGAGCTTGTCGCCGATCGGGCGGCCCGGTCGACCGACGACGCCCGCTCAAAATTCTGCCGCGAGCCGTAGCTGGTCAGCGCCAGGTCGCGGTAGCGCACGGCGTCTTCGCCGGCAAAGGCGGCGCGCGCCAGATCGGCGTCGAGGTTCGCCTCCGCCTCGCGCACGATCGCCTGCTGCTGCGCATATTTTGCCTGGAGCGCGGCGAGCGCTGCCTGCCGCTCCCTGGCGACCGCCGCGGCATGGTCGAGGGCGGCGCGGAAATCGCGCGAATCGATGCGGATCAGCAGCTGGCCCTGATGCACGTATTGGTTGTCGGCGACCGCGATCTGCGCGACGAAACCGGCGACATGCGGGGCCACCGCGGTGACGTTGCCGCCGGCATAGGCGTCATCGGTCGTCTCGATGAAGCGTCCGATTGTCCACCAGCGGTAGCCGTAGGATGCGGTGCCAAGCGTCAGCGCGAGGCCGAGCGCGGCCAGCAGCAGTGCCTTGCGGCTGAGGCGCAGCGCGATCGGCAGCGTCGCCGGCGCGACGGCGCGAGGCTGGACGAGGTCGCTGCTCATTTTGCGGTATCCGTCGCTGCCGGAGTGGAATAAAGTGCACCTGCGCCTATATACGGGTATATGCACCTATCGTCAACCGCAAGGATCAGAAAAATGTCTGCCGCGTCCCGGCCGGAACTCTGCAACTGCCTGGCGATCCGCCAGGCAGCCCGGCATGTCACGCAATTCTATGACCAGTGCATGGCGCCGACCGGGCTGCGCGTCTCGCAATTCTCGATCCTGGCGCGGCTGCGGCGGCGCGGGCCGCTGACGATCAACGTGCTGGCGCAGGAACTGGTCATGGACCGCACGACCCTCGGCCGCAACATCCAGCCGCTCGAACGCGAGGGGCTGATTGAAATCCATCCGGGACGCGCCGACCGGCGCAGCAGGGAATTGCATCTGACCGAAGCGGGCGCCGCCCGATTGCCGGCGGCCGCCGCGCGCTGGCAGGAGGCACAGACGCGCTTCGAGGCGGCGTTCGGTCCGGCGCGCGCGGCCGAATTGCGCAGCCTGATGCACGAGGTCGCGACCAGCGATCTCGCTTCCGTCGGCGGGTAGAGGCCGCTTTCCGGCGCGCCGCTCTGGGGTTAAGCTGCGCCCCCGAAGTCCCCTGGAGGAAGCAGTCATGATGATCGATATGCACGCCCATTGGCGGCCCGGCGAAGTGGCCGACGCACTGCGCGGGCGCAGCCGCGAACCGCGCATTGTCCGCAACCCGGACGGGACCGAAGTGCTGAAGGCAGGGCGGATGGGCGAGCAGCCGATCGCCGAGGCCTTCGACGATGTCGATTTCCAGCTTGCACGCATGGATCGCCAGGGCGTGGCGACGAGCGTCCTGTCGCTGCTCGGCACGTTCTGCTGGATCGAGGCGCAGCCGGTTGAGGCGTCCGCGCCGCTGTGCCGCGCCGTCAACGACGGGCTTTCCGCGATCTGCCAACAGCATCCCGGCCGCTTTGCGGCGTTCGCGGCGCTGCCGCTGACCGAAATTTCCGCCGCCGCCGCAGAGCTCGAGCGGGCGATGGGCCTGCCCGGCGTGATCGGCGCGCAGGTGCCGGGCAACTACTTTCTGACGCGCGCCGACGCCGCCGCGCTGCGGCCGCTGCTCGAGGCCGCAAACCGCTGCCGCGCGACGCTTTTCGTGCATCACGGCCCGCGGCCGGGTGACGCCTTCCCGAAGATCGCGGGCGACACCGACAACGCCCGCCGCCGCAATGGCACGCTCGACATGCAGGCGAGCCTGTCGTCGGCGATGGTGACGCTGTGCCTCACCGACTGCCTCGCGTCGTATCCCGACGCGACCGTTGTCGTGCACAACCTCGGCGGCAACATCCCCTACGAGATCGAACGTATGGACCACCGCTGCCTGCTCGATACGCCGGACGAGGAGCTGCCGTCGTCGCGCTTCCGCAACGCAAAAGTGTACGTCGATTGCAACTCGTTCGGCCCGCATTCGATCGAGGCGGCGGTGCGCCTCTATGGCGCCGAGCGCATCGTGTGCGGCACCGACGGCACCGCGTTCGGCTGCGACTGGACGCGGAAGGCGCTGGCGAACGCCGAGATCGGCGAAGAGGCGCGGGAGCAGATTCTGCACCGCAACGCAGCGGCGATCATCGCCCGCGCCGGCGCAGCCCAGCACCGCAGAGCCGCCGCCTGATGCGACGCGCCGAGCCGCCGTTACAGCGGCTCGGCCATCGCGTTGAAGTCATCAAGCAGGGCGGCGATGCGGCCCGAATCGGCCTGGTCCATGATCGCGTGCGCGCGGCGCGTCGCGGCCACCATGTCGAGGCCGCGGATGCGCTGCTTTACCCTGGGTATGGCGCGCGGCGACATCGACAAATCGCGCAAGCCAAGGCCCAGCAGCAGCGCCGCGTAGCGCGGGTCGCCCGCCATCTCGCCGCACACGGCGACCGGGATCCGCCGTCGCGCCGCCGCCTCGATTGCGAATTGGATGAGCCGCAGCACCGCCGGATGCAGCGGGTTGTAGAGTGAGGCCACTTCTTCGTCGGTGCGGTCGATCGCCAGCGTGTACTGGATCAGGTCGTTGGTGCCGATCGAAAAGAAATCGGCTTCGCCGGCGAGCGCGTCGGCGGCCAACGCGGCGCCCGGCACCTCGATCATCGCGCCCAACGGAGGCAGCGTCTCCGGCAATTTGATGCCGCGACGCCGCAGCCGGCGCGCCACCTGCTCCACTGCCTCGCGGACCCGGCGCAGCTCGTCCAGCGTCGAGATCATCGGCAACAGAATGCGCACCGGCCCCTCGGCGGCGGCCCGCAGCATCGCGCTGAGCTGGGTGTCGAGGAGCTTGCGCTCGCGCAGGCTGAGGCGGATCGCGCGCAGGCCCAGCGCCGGGTTGGCGGTGTCGGCGGCGGCGTAACCGGCGAGCGCCTCGGGCAGCTTGTCGCCGCCGACATCGAGCGTCCGCAGCGTGACCGGCTTCCCTTCCATGCCGCGCAGCAGGCTCGCGAAGAACTCGTATTGCTCGTCCTCGCCGGGCAGGTCCTCGCGGTTCATATAGAGGAATTCGGTGCGCACGAGCCCCAAGCCCATCGCGCCATTGGCGATCGCCAGATCGAGTTCGACCGGCAGTTCGAGGTTGGCCTCGAGATCGATCTCGACGCCGTCGCGGGTCACCGGCGCGAGGCGGCGCATGCTGGCAAGGAGCCGCTTTTCGCGCGTCAGCTCCTCGCGGCGGGCGCGGTAATGCTCGATCGTCACCGGCGACGGATCGATGATGACGAGGCCGGCGCCGCCGTCGATGACGATTTGCCCGTCGGCCTTGGCGCCCTCCAGCAGACCGGGCACCGCGATGACCGCGGGCAGGCCGAGCGCGCGTGCCATGATCGCAGTGTGGCTCTCGGGGCCGCCGAACTCGGTCGCGAAGCCGCCGATGCGGCGCGGGTCCATCAGCGCCGTGTCGCCCGGCGTCACCTCCTCGGCCAAGACGATCGCGCCGCCGCTCAGCATCGAATAGGCAACGTAGGGTTTTTTGAGCAGGTTGCGGATGAGGCGGGCGCCGACGACGCGGATGTCGTCGATGCGCGCGGCGAGATACGGGTCGTTCATCGCCGCGAAGGTCTTGCCGAGCTCCGCGATTTCGAGCTGGATCGCGCGCTCCGCGTTGATCTTGTCGCGCCCGATGCGCTGGTTGACGCCGCGCACGAGGCGCGAATTGGCGAGCATCGCGAGATGCGCGTCGAGCAGGAAGGCGATCTCGTCGGCCGCCGATCCCGGCAGCGCGGTGGCCCGCGTCCGCAGCTTGCGCAGCTGTCGCGCCGAGGTCGCCACCGCCTCGGCAAAGCGGCCCTGCTCGGCTTCGATATCGGCGTCCGAGATGCGGCTTTCCGCGACCGGCAACTCGCCCCGCTCGCCGACATAGGCGGGGCCGATCGCAATCCCGGGCGAAACGCCGATGCCGGTGAGCCGCTGCTCGCTCCCTGCTGCGCCGGCGCTACGCTCGTCAGTCCTCATCGAACTTGCAGTCGATCAGGTGCGCCAGCGTCTCCACCGCCGCCGCGGCGTCATCCCCGGCCGCGGTGATCTCGATCTCTGTGCCCGACGCGGCGGCCAGCATCATCAGTCCCATGATCGAGCGGCCGGATACCGCTGTGCCGTTCTTGCGCACCCGGATGTCGGCGGCGAACTGCGCGGCGGTCTTGACAAAGCGGGCGGCGGCCCGGGCGTGCAACCCCTTCTGGTTGCAGATCGTTGCGCTGCGGCGCGCCGTCACGCTGCTCGGCGTCGCGGCGTCCGTGAGGCGATCGGGAGCGGGGGTCGTATCGCCGCTCACCGGCGCGCGTCCGCCAGGAGCTGCGAAGCGACGTTGATGTATTTGCGGCCGGCTTCCTGCGCCGCCAGCACGGTGCGTTCGAGGCTCTCGGTTTGGCGCAGGCTGGCCAGTTTGATCAGCATCGGCAGGTTGACCCCGGCGATGACCTCGACCTTGCCGCGGTCCATGACCGAAATTGCGAGGTTGGACGGTGTGCCGCCGAACATGTCGGTCAGCAGCACGGTGCCCGCGCCGCTATCGACTTCGGCAATCGAATGCAGGATGTCCTGCCGGCGCTGCTCCATGTCGTCTTCGGGGCCGATGCACACCGCGGCGATCTGGTTCTGCGCCCCGACAACGTGTTCGAGAGCGGCGATGAATTCCGCCGCGAGCCGGCCGTGGGTGACCAGGACCATGCCGATCATGCGGGTGGCCGCCGCACCGCTGTCGGCCGGCGGCCGGCGGCGTCGCACATCGCGAAAGACGCTTGGTGTCGCAGGGCAGGGGCCATTTGCGGCTCGCACCGGGGTTCGCGGGGGGCGGCCCCGGCGGGAGCATCGGTAAAAACGCGCGCCGGTATAGCCCCGCGCGACGCGTCCGTCATCACGCTTGATGAGCGCCCGCCGCGCCGGCCTGTCTTGCGGTCCGCCCCGGCGCCGTCGCCGGTTGCGGCGCCACCGCCGCCGTTCCTCCTCATGCCTAGAGCATAATCGGAAGCCCGGTTCCGGTAAACGCGCGCACGATGAGACGTAATTTCGCGGGGGTCGAGGCCTCGAACGGCGCCAGCGCGACGACCGGCAGGTCGCGACCCAAGACCGGTTCGCGGCGCCGCTCCGGCAGGCGTTCCACCTGGTCCGACGGCACCAGGTCCGCGATCAGCACGACCGGCGCCTCGGGCAGCGCGTCGATCCGCACGATGCCGATCCCGCGCACCTCGATGAGACCGCTGATGCGGTTCGGCGGGCGCACGAAAATCGCCTCGCCGCGGCGGAAGAGCTCGCTCTGATCGTCGGTGACGAGGCGGGCGCCAGCGTCAATCAGTCGCAGCGCCAAATCGGACTTGCCGGCCCCCGAGGCGCCGCGCAGCAACACCGCGCGGCCTTCGATCGCGACGGCCGTGGCGTGCATGCGCAGCGGCGCGTCGTTGCTGTCGCTCATCAGGCGACCGGCAGGCGGATCAGGAAGCGGGCGCCGCCGGCCGCGCCCCTGCCGTCGATCCGGTTCTCGGCCCAGATGCGGCCACGGTGCGCCTCGACGATCTGCTTCGAGATCGACAGACCCAGCCCGGAGTGCGTGCCGAATTTCTCGCCGACCGGCCGTTCGCTGTAGAAGCGGTCGAAGATCGCGGTCAGCTTGTCCTTCGGAATGCCCGGCCCCGAATCCTCGACCGCGATCCGCACGGCGCGGCCATCGGGGACGGCGCGGATGCGGATTTCGCCGTCGGGCGGACTGAACGAGGCGGCATTGGCGATCAGATTGATAAAGACCTGCGACAGGCGGCTCTCGATGCCGGGCACAATCAACGGGCGACCCGGCGGCAGATCGAGCACCAGGCGCGGTGCGCCGGCGCAGCGGGTCGCCTCGTGCATGTCGGCAAGCGCGGCAAGCATTGCGCGCAGGTCGATCGGCGACAGCTCCTGCCGGCTCAATTCGGCATCGAGCCGCGAGGCATCGGAAATGTCGGTAATCAGCCGGTCGAGCCGTTCGACATCGTCCTGGATGATCGCCAGGAGCCGCCGCTGCTTGGCCGGATCGTCGATGCGCGCCGCGGTTTCAACCGCGCTGCGCAGCGACGACAGCGGGTTTTTGATCTCGTGCGCGACGTCGGCGGCGAAGCTTTCGATCGCGCTCATGCGCTGCCATAACGCGTCCGTCATCTCGCGCAGCGAGTCCGCGAGGTGGCCGATCTCGTCGCCGCGCCGAGCGACGTCGGGGATCTCGATGCGCGCGCCGCGGCCGCGGGCGCGTTCCGCTGCCGCTGCCAGACGGCGGATCGGCCGCGCGATCGTGCCGGCCAGATAGAGCGACAGCAGCACGGTCACGAGCACCGTCACCGAAAAGATGCGCAGCAGTTCGAGCCGCACCGTACGCAGCTCCGCCTGGATCTCGCGATCGGTCGTCGACAGCATGACGGCGCCCAGCACCTGCCCGTAGCGCTGCAGCGGCACGGCGGCGCTGATCATCAACCCGCCGACCTGCCGATCGCTGCGCACGGCGCTGGCCTCGCCGCCGCGCAGGGCCATCGTCGCCTCCCGGTAATCGGCGGCGCGGTCGCTTTCGCGGTAGACCGGGAATTTGCGGCTGCGCGGCAGCAGGGCCCAAACGGAATCGTAAAGCCAATCGCCGACCCGCGACAGCAACCCCTCCTCGCGCGCGCCAGCCGCGCCGCGGCCCAGCGCCCTCCAGGCCGGCGGGCGCATGCGCCGGCTGTCGGCGATCAGGTTGCCGCGCATGTCGAAGAGCCGGGCGCGGATGCGGGTCGGAGCGACAAGCTGCCGCATCATCTGGCGCGCCAGTTCCGGCAGCAGCACCTCGCCTTCGCCGGGCGAATCGAGCACAGCGCCTTCGCTCAGCGCGGCGGCGAAAATCTCGCCCTGGGTATGCAGCGCTTCGATCTGCTGGTTGACGAGGCTCGCCTCGAACCGGCCGAGGTAGAGAAAGCCGACCGCGAGCAGCGCCAGCGGCAACAGGTTGACGATGACGATGCGGCGCGTCAGCGGCGAGACATACGGCCACCCGCGCAGGTGCGGCCGCCATCCGCGGCGGGCGGCGGCGCGGCTCTCCCTGCCCGGCTCGCCCGCTGCCGTGCTCGCGCCCGGCCGGCTCCCGGCCCCGGTCGGAGGGCGCCGAGCGGCCGGCAGTATGGCCGCGGCGGGCGGGGCCGGTTCAGCGGTCGCGGTATCGATATCCGACGCCATAGAGCGTTTCGATCTGCGCGAACTCCGCATCGATCGCCTTGAATTTCTTGCGCAGGCGCTTGATGTGGCTGTCGATCG
>DATJUL010000020.1:0-3742 GCA_035502295.1 Allostellaceae bacterium
GCCTCGCCGCGCTGGTCGTGCTCGACAATTACGGCCCGCATCTGCTGCCGATCCCCGAGGGCCTGCGGAGCTTGGCGCCGATCGGTGGCGTGGTGATCGGGTTTTTCGGGCCCGATGTGCTGATCCGCAACATAATCTCCCGGCGTGCGCACCAGATGGAACTGGGCTTGCCCGATGCGCTCGACCTCCTGGTCATCTGCGCCGAGGCCGGTCTCGCGCTCGACGCCGCCCTGGTCCGGGTATCGCGCGAGTTGGATGCCACCTGGCCGGAGCTTGCCGAGGAGTTCGGCATCACGGCGGCGGAACTGACCTATCTGCCGGAGCGCAAGATGGCGTTCGACAACCTGAACGCCCGTACCAACATGGCCTCGATGCGCGGGGTCGTAAATACCCTGATGCAGACCGCTAAATTCGGCACCCCGTTGGCCGTTTCGCTGCGCAACCTTGCCGCCGAATTCCGCGAGGCACGCATCATCCGCGCCGAGGAAAAGGCGGCGCGTCTACCGGCGATGCTGACGGTTCCGATGATCCTGTTCATCCTGCCGACCCTGTTTATCGTGCTGCTCGGGCCGGCAATCATCAGCGTCATGAACATCTTTTCCGGCAAGCATTAACAACCGCCGGGAATCGTCGTCGGGCGTCGCGCCCTGCGCGATCGCCGACTCAGGAGGCGGCCTGCTGCGCGGCGGTCCGCATGTCGCTTTGGGTGCTGAGCGAGCGGATCGCGCGTGAGCGCGCTTCCGGCGACAGGCGTCGAAGACTGTCATAGTACGCGAGGTTGTGCTCTACCGCCTGCGGGTCCAGGTCGAGCCGCCCGATGCGCGCGGCTTCCGCCCGGTCGCCTGCGAGCCCGTAAATCAGCGCCAGCGTCTGCCGCTCGCGCGGCGATGCACCCCGCGCCAGCGCGATCGGCCGCAGCACGGCAACCGCGTCCAGATAATCGCCGGTCAGAGCCAGCGACAGGGCGAGATCCAGCGACAATCCCGGATCGTGCGGCAACAGTTCGAGACCGCGGCGGTAGCGCGCCTGCGCCTCCGCATGCTCGCCGGTAAAGTCGTCGGCCACCCCGATCAGCTCCAACAGCTTCGGATCGTTGGGTGTCTGCCGGTAGGCAAGGGCCAGCGGCCGGCCGGCAAGCTCGGCCTTGCCGGTCAGCAGATTGGCCTTGGCGAGCCCACGCAGCGCCTCGGGGTCGCGGCCGTTGCGGGCCAGCGCGGCGTTGTAGGCGACGATCGCCTCGTTCACGTCGCCCATTTCCAGCAGCGTGTTGCCGGCACCGACAAACGGCGCGACCGCAGCATTGTCGAGCGCGGCGGCACGGCGATAAAACCCGACCGCCGACGCCAGATCGCCCGCCGCATGCGAGGCGGCGGCGAGGCGCATCAGTGTATTGTAGGTGATCGGCTGGCTGCCGTCGCGGCCGTTGATCGCCAGCGGATCGAGGTGCGGAGCCACCTGGACGCAGCCGCCAAGCGCGAGCGCCGCGAGTGCAAACAATGACGCCGCCGCGTAGAATCGTGCCATTACCCGCGTACCCGATCCCCTTATGGCAGGATCGCGGCTTGCCGCGCCGCTGCCCGCAGAATCATGGGGCCGGTCGCCGATGCCGTCGAGACTGATCGGTTTATCGAAGGAAACTCAACGGTATATTGAAGATACCTGAGAGATCGGCTGAACCCGATCGGCGAATCGCGATGCCCCAAACGCTCTCGGCTGCACGCGCCATGCGGTCAGCGGTCGGTGAGCGCCTGTTCGATCGCCGTCAGCGCGGCCTCGGCCTGCGCCGCCTCGGGCCCGCCGGCCTGCGCCATGTCCGGCCGGCCGCCGCCGCCCTTGCCGCCGACCGCGCCGGCGCCCAGCCGCGCCAGCTCGACCGCGTCGAAGCGCCCGGCGAGATCGTGGGTCACGCCGACGGCGATCGCGGCCTTGCCGTCGGCGCGCGATACGACCGCGACGATGCCCGAGCCGATGCGCCGCTTCAGGTCGTCGGCGAGCGCCCGCAATTCCCGCCCGGGCACGTTGTCGACGACGCGCCCGTCAAAGGCGACGCCGCCGATGAGCTTTCGACTGACACCAGCGGCCTCGCTCTTGCCTGCGGCCTGCCCGACGGCGAGGGCGCGGCGGGCGTCGGCAAGGTCGCGTTCGAGCCGGCGGTGGTCTTCGAGCAGCCTCGCCAGCCGCGCCGGCAACTCCGACGGGCTGGTGCGCAGCGCCGCCGCCGACTGCCGCAACAGCGCTTCCTCCTCGGCAAGATGGGCCTCCGCCGCGGCGCCGGTCAGCGCCTCGATACGCCGCACCCCCGACGCCACCGAGCCTTCGGCGACAATCTTGAACACGCCGATATCGCCGGTGCGCCGCACATGCGTGCCGCCGCACAGCTCAACCGAATAGGGCCGCATCGCATCGGTCGCTGCGCCGGTCGCCCGGCCCATCGCCACGACCCGCACCTCGTCGCCGTATTTCTCGCCGAACAGCGCGAGCGCGCCCTCGGCAACGGCGTGCTCCGGGGTCAAGAGCCGCGTGCGCACGGCATCGTTGTCGCGGATACAGGCGTTGACCTCGGCCTCGATGGCCGCGATGTCCTCGGGCGAGAGCGGCTTTGGGTGGCTGAAATCGAAGCGCAGTCGGTCGGGCGCGACGAGCGATCCCTTTTGCGTCACATGCTCGCCAAGTCGGTGGCGCAGCGCCTGATGCAGCAGGTGCGTGACCGAATGGTTGGCGCGCAGCTGCCTCCGGCGTTCCCCGTCCACCCGCAACTCGACGGCGTCGCCGACCTTGAGGGTGCCGTGCCGCACGCGCCCCAGATGGAGATGCAGGTCGCCCGCCTTCTTCTGCGTATCATGCACCGCCAGTTCGCCGCCGCCCGCCGAAAAGACCGCGCCGGTATCGCCGACCTGTCCGCCCGACTCGGCGTAGAATGGCGTCTGATTGACGACGATTCCGATCTCGTCGCCGGCGTCGGCCTGGCTGACGCGTTCGTCTCCGCGCAGCATCGCGCGGATGACACCCTCGGCGCTCTCCGTCTCGTAGCCGAGGAATTCGGTGGGTCCCACCGCGTCGCGCAATTCGTACCAGGCGGCCTCGGTCGCCGCTTCGCCGGAGCCGACCCATGAGGCGCGCGAGCGGGCGCGCGCCTTTTCCATCTCTTCCTCAAATGTCTCGACATCGACGGCGATGCCGCGCGGCCGCAGGATGTCCTGGGTCAGATCGAGCGGGAAGCCGTAAGTATCATAGAGTGTGAAGGCGACGCCGCCGTCGAGCGTTTGCGCATCCTTCAACCCCCTGCCCTCGGCCATCTCTTCCAACAGCGCGAGGCCGCGGCCCAGCGTCTGGCGAAAGTTCTCTTCCTCCAGTCGCAGCGTCTCGGCGACCAGCGGCTGCGCGCGCAGCAGTTCGGGATAGGCGGCGCCCATCTGCTGCACAAGCGTCGGCACGAGGCGCCACAGCAGCGGCTCCTTGCAGCCGAGCATCTGCGCATGCCGCATCGCCCGCCGCATGATGCGCCGCAGCACATAGCCGCGCCCCTCCTTGCTCGGCAAGACGCCGTCGGCGATCAGAAAGGCGGCAGCGCGCAGATGGTCGGCGACGACCCGATGCGACACCGCCTGGGGCCCGTCGGCGGCCACCCCCGAGGCCTCGGCCGAGGCGAGGATCAGGGCGCGGAACAGGTCGATGTCGTAATTGTCGTGCTTCCCTTGCAGCACCGCGGCAATGCGTTCGAGCCCCATGCCGGTGTCGATCG
>DATJUL010000021.1:0-21380 GCA_035502295.1 Allostellaceae bacterium
ATACCGACTGCAATCCGAACTTGGCCTGCAATTTGAGGAAAATCGATCGGCTGGATAGGGATAGATGATCCGGTTGCAGCCGACGAGTTAAAACGCAGCCGATAATACTTTTAACCGCCGTCTTTGTTGACAAGTCTCAGCCATATTGATGAGAATTGCCATAAAAATACGTTTATAATTCACTGTGATAGATGTTGCTTAACCGCGTATACACACATAAAGCAAGCCCCACAGTTTCATGTGGAGGTTTTGCCGAATGTTCCGTCTTCTGAAACTAGAATTTATGGTTAATCTGTTCTCGGACATCATTGAGCTGAATTGGGCGGTTCTTCTGGATGTCATCGCCGCCACGTTGGAACTGTGTCTGACACTGACCATGGTTGCGCTCGGAATGGCGGTCGCCACTGTGCTGGTTCCGTGAGGGTCGGGCAATGCAGTCGGAAGCAATCCGCGCAGTGCCTTCAATCAGACCCGGCGTCAGCTGCGGCGCAGGCGGTGCAGCGTTATGGCGGGCGGGCAGTTGAGGCGCACCGGTTCAACGCACGCGCCGACGCCGACCGAGGTATAGCCGGCCATCGCCCCGTATTTCCAGGCGCCGCTACCCATATGCCGCGGCAACACCGCGTCGAGCGTCAATGGCACGCCGCCGGGCAGGCAGAGCTGTCCGCCATGCGTATGCCCGGCGAGCAGCAGGTCGAACCCGGTATCCGCAGCCTGTCGGTATACCTCCGGCGTGTGCGACAACAGGGTCGCGAAGGCGCCGTCGGGGATCGCCGCGGCGGCCTTTTCGAGATTGTCCATGCGATAGAGATGCGCATCGTCGATGCCGGCCAGATAGAGGCGGTCCCCGCCGCGGGTGAGCGTGTCGCACTCGTTGACCAGCATGCGAATGCCGAGATCCTCGATCGGCGGCACCATGCGCACACTGTCGTGATTGCCGAGCACGCCGTAAGCCGGTGCCGAGAAATGCGCGCACACCCGCGCCAGACCGGCGAGCGCGCGATCGAAAGCCCCAAAGGTGTGGCCGCGGAAATCGCCGGTCAGGACGCAGATATCGTAAACGAGCGGCGGCAGCAGTTCGCCGAGCCGGAACATGGCCGCGTCGTTCGTATCGACGTGCAGGTCGCTGATGTGGAGGATCGTAAAGCCGTCGAACGCCGCCGGCAGCCGCGGCGAACGGACGATGTTCTCGTGGATCTCGATCCGCGCGGCGTTGCGCCGTGCCCGCCAATAGAGGCCGGAGAGCTTCAGCCCGGCGCGCAGGACCGGCCGCCAGCTGTCGAGCTGCAAGAGGTCGAACCGGCGGGCTCGCGCGCGGAGCTCGAGGTCGGCCTCGATACGGAGCCGCCGGTGCGCGTGCAGGCCGAGCCGGCGCGCGAGCCGGTCGATGACGTCGGCCTCGGCATCCGCCGGGGCCGGTTCTCTGATCTCGGCAAGGACAGGCAAACCGGTTCTCGTCAGCTGTAGAGGGAGCGGCGGGGCGGGATTATTGAGAGGCAGGGGTTAAAAAATAATACCATTTCGTCTCCGCCGCTGCCTCCCGGCCGGAGAATGCGGCGGGAGCGCGCTTTTGCCGCGACCGTCGCCGGCCGAACGGCCGCTGCGGCCGCAAAAACGGCGCTGCCGGCGGCGCCCGGTTGGTCTATCGTTATTGCTTGCGGCCGCAGGCAGCATCGGGAATCTGAGACAGCATTATTGACCGGCCTGCGAGGCGACAGCGCGAAGGCAAGGGCATGGGTAAGCCGACCGGGTTTCTCGAGATCGAGCGTATCGACCGCGGCTACGACAAGCCGACGGTGCGCAAGCACAACTGGAGGGAGTTCGTGCATGCGCTTCCGCAGCCGGCGCTGCGCGCCCAGGCGGCGCGCTGCATGGATTGCGGCATCCCGTTCTGCCACGAGGGCTGCCCGGTCAACAACCTGATCCCGAACTGGAACGATCTCGTCTACCGCGATCATTGGCGCCAGGCGCTGGTGACGTTGCATTCGACCAACAACTTTCCGGAATTTACCGGACGCATCTGTCCGGCGCCGTGCGAGGCGGCGTGCACGCTCAATATCGCGGACAATCCGGTCACAATTAAGACGATCGAATGCGCGATCGTCGATCGCGGTTGGCAGGAGGGCTGGATCCAACCGGTCGTCGCGGCGCGCCGCACCGGCCGGCGGGTTGCCGTCGTCGGCTCGGGACCGGCCGGCATGGCCTGCGCGCAGCAGCTCGCGCGCGCCGGCCATCAGGTGACGCTGTTCGAGAAATCCGACCGCATCGGCGGGTTGCTGCGGTATGGCATTCCCGACTTCAAGATGGAAAAACAACTGATCGACCGCCGCGTCGAGCAGATGACGGCGGAGGGGGCCGAGTTCCGGCCATCGGTGGAAATCGGCGCCGACATCGCGGTCAACGACCTGCTCGACGAATACGAGGCGCTGGCGCTGACCGGCGGCGCCGAATGGCCGCGCGATCTCGACGTGCCGGGGCGCGACCTCGGCGGCATCCATTTCGCGATGGAATACCTGCCGCAGCAGAACAAGCGCAACGCCGGCGACCCGGAGGCGCAGGCGGCGCCGCAGGGCACGATCACCGCCCAGAGCAGGCACGTCGTCGTGATCGGCGGCGGCGACACCGGCTCCGATTGCATCGGCACCGCCAACCGGCAGGGTGCGGCCTCGGTCACCCAGCTCGAAATCCTGCCGCAGCCGCCGGAGCACGAAAACAAGGCGCTGACCTGGCCGGACTGGCCGCTGAAACTGCGCACCTCGTCGTCGCAGGAGGAGGGCTGCGAGCGCGACTGGGCGGTCCTGACAAAGCGCGCGCAAGGGTCGAACGGCCGGGTCGCGGCGCTGGACTGCGTCCGCGTCGCATGGACGCACGGGCCTGACGGGCGCTGGTCGATGCAGGAAGTGCCGGACAGCGGTTTCGCACTCAGAGCCGACCTGGTGCTGCTGGCGATGGGGTTTCTCGGGCCGCGCCGCGCCGGGATGTTGGAGCAGGCTGGGATCAAGCTCGACCCGCGCGGCAACGTCGCGGCCGACACGCGCAGCTACCAGACCTCGGTGCCGAAGATCTTCGCGGCCGGCGACATGCGGCGTGGCCAGTCGCTCGTTGTATGGGCGATCCGCGAGGGCCGGCAATGCGCCCGCGCGATCGACGAATTTCTGATGGGGTCGAGCAGGCTGCCGCGCTGATCCCGGCCTTAAACGAAGCTGGCCGAGACGCTGCCGATGCCGGCGAAATCGGCGGCGATGCGGTCGCCGGGGCCGAGCGCGAACTGCCGGGTGAACGAGCCGCTCATGATGTAATCACCGGCCCGCACGGTCTCGCCGAATGCGGTGAGCTTCGCGGCGAGCCAGGCAACCGCATTGCAGGGATGGCCGAGCACCGCCTCGCCCGCAGCGGTCGCGACCGCGGTGTCGTTGATCCGCACCCGCACCTCGACCGCGGCAAGATCGGGCAGCCGGTCGGCAGCAACCGGCTCGCCGAGAACAAAGGCCTTCTGCTGCGCGTTATCGGCCAGCGCCAGCGCCAGCTCGCCGGTGAAATCGCCACGCGTTTCGATGATTTCGAAGGCGGGATAGACCCGATCGATTGCAGCCGCAACCTGCGTGGGCGTCGCGTCGGGCGGCAGATCGCGGCCGAGGACAATGCACAATTCGTTCTCGAAACCGGGCCGGATCAGCGCGGCGTGACTGAAGACTTCGCCCGAGCGCCGCAATCCGTCCGCCAGAAGGCATCCGAATACCGGCTCGTGTACGCCGAACTGCTGCTGGATCGCCGCCGCGGTCAAGCCGACCTTCCAGCCGATCCGGCGCGCGCCGGCATCGCGCCGCCGCAGCAGCGCCAATTGGATGCGATAGGCGTCGTCGAGCAAGAGGCGCCCGGCCCAGGCCTGCGGAAAATATTCGCCCCGCTCCTGCGCCGCCGCAAATTCGATCACGGCATCGTCGATTTCGCGTTTGTCCATCGCTGTCTCCGTCAAGCGGCGATCACCGCGGCATGATCATGCCGGGCGGCGGCGGATGAGGCTGATCGGCTTGAGGCTCATCACCACCTCGCCGTGCTGGTTCAGCACCTCGACGTGGCTGCGCACGACGCCCTCGCCGGGCCGCGAGCGCGACGGCCGCGCCTCGAGAACGGTGACCCTAAGGCTCAACGCGTCGCCCGGCCGCACCGGCTTCAGCCAGCGCAATTCGTCGATCCCCGGCGAGGCGACGCTCGCCTCAGGCGACAGGAAATTGTCGGCGAAGAGCCGCATCATCATCGCACCGGTATGCCAGCCGCTGGCGATGAGACCGCCGAATTGCCCGCGCGCCGCCGCCGCGGGGTCGGTATGCATCGGCTGCGGATCGTATTTCCGGGCGAATTCGATGATCTCGTCGGCGCTCACCGTCAGCGTACCGGCGGTGAACACGGCGCCCGGCGGATAATCCTCGAAATAGCGCGCGCTCATCGCCGCTGCGGGTCCGGATAGTCGATGAGGCGCACCTCCTCGCTCGCGGTATCGAGCACGGCGCAGCTCAATTGCCCGCCGTTGCGCGGGTCGCGCGCGTCGCCTGCCGAACCGGGATTGACCACCAGCACGCGGCCGATTCGCCGCGCCAATTGCTGATGGGTGTGGCCGTAGAGAACGATATCGGCATCGGCCTCGGCGAAGCGGGCCAGTTCGCCGCTGCCCGGATAGACATAGGTGCCGTA
The DNA here is from genome assembly GCA_035502295.1 of Allostellaceae bacterium. GTDB lineage: Bacteria > Pseudomonadota > Alphaproteobacteria > ATCC43930 > CGMCC-115725 > DATARH01. Next base: position 4,693 of record DATJUL010000021.1, read on the forward strand.
GGGCTGCCACGGCGTCGAATGCACGAGCAAGAGGCGCTTGCCGCCGACGTGCAGTTCGCGGCGGTGCGGCCGCGTCGCGAGCCATTCGGCCAGCTCCGGATCGATGCCGGGCCGGGCGCGGGCGCGCGCCCCCTGCGGTCCAAAAAAACAATCCTCATGATTGCCGCGGATCACCTCGGCGCCGCGTTCGCGCAACAGGCGCACGACCTCGTTCGAGAAGCGATATTCGTAGATGCTGTCGCCGAGGCAGAGGAGCGTATCGATATCGCCCATCAAGGCGATCGCGCGCGCCAAGCCGGCGGCGTTGCAATGGACGTCGGAGACGATGCCGAGCCTCACGCCGGCGCCACGCCGCGCCGCCGCGGCGCCCCACGATCGAGCCGGGCAGCGCATCGAGCGCGGCATTGGCGGCGAGAAATACTACCCAGCATGGGAGACCGCAAAATGATAGAGTTAGTGATGAATAACGGTTGACGGATCGGTCGTCGAGTCTTGAGCGTTGTCTGGCCTGGGGCGGTTTCCCAGGTCACGAATTTGTCCTGTGATCGACGTTCTGCGGAAAACGAGCGGCAGGCATGACATTCGGCGATAGCCTGAAGGGCGGGCCTAGAGCGTTCAATGCGCCGCAGCCGGCCGGCCGCGCGCCCGGCCCGAAGCACCGCAGCTGGCTATCGTCCTGGGGTGCCCATCTGCTGCACTGGCTGGACGGCGCGGTGCGGCGGCCGCGTCACCCGGCGCAGCCCGCGGCGGCCTCCGGCAGACCGCCTCTCTCGCTGGTGGCGTGGGTCGTGCGGCCGCTGCGGCTGGCGGTGCTCGCCGCTGTGCTGCTGCTGATCGGTCTCGGCGTGGCCGGGGAGACGCAGACTTCCTATCTGGAGGCGGCGCTGTTTACCCGGCTCGACCGCAACATGCGTTTTGCGGTAGAGCCCGGCGCGAGCCCGTCGATCCGCTTTCCGACCGAGGGTCCCTACGACCGACGCCTTGGCTACGCGGAATTGCCGCAGTTCATCCGCTCGCTGCTGGCGCACCGCTACCGGATCGATTCGCAGGCGCGCTGGTCGCAGGACCTCAGCCGCTTCGTCGGGTTCGGCGGCTTCCCGATTTATCGGGAAAAGGATACCGCCGGGTTGCATATATACGACGACGACGGCCACCAGGTTTACGGGGCGCAGTACCCGCGCTGGATCTATTCGAGCTTTGCCAGCGTCCCGCCGCTCGTGGCGGACAGCCTGAGCTTTATCGAAGACAAATACCTGCTCGACCCTCGGGAGCCGGAGCGCAACCCGGCGGTCGAATGGAAGCGGTTCGGACTGGCCGCGGCGGGCCGCTTTGCCGGGATTGTGATCCCGGGCATTCACGCCGGCGGCGGCAGCACGCTGGCGACCCAGACCGAGAAGTTCCGCCACTCCTTCGACGGCCGCACCCGCGGTGTTTTCGCCAAGCTGCGGCAGATGCTGACCGCCTCGGCGCGGGCCTACATCGACGGGCCGGACACGTTGCAGCGGCGCGAGCAGATCCTGACCACCTATCTCAACGCGACGCCGCTCGGCTCGATGCCGGGTTACGGCGAGATCATCGGGGTTCCCGAGGCGCTGCGAATCTGGTTTGGCACCGATTACCGCGAAGCCGGGCAAATCCTCGATGCGAGGCCGCGCGATGCCGCCCAGTGGGCGCGCAAGGGCGAAATCTATCGCCAGGCGTTGAGCCTGTTGCTGTCCGAGCGCCGCCCGACCTATTACCTGATGCGAAACCATCGGGCGCTGGCGACGCTGACCGATCATTACCTGCGGGTCTTGAGCGACGCCGGGGTGATCGGGCGGCGGCTGCGCGATGCGGCGCTCACGGCCCCGCTCACCTTCAAGACCGCGCCACCGCCGATCGACCCGATCTCTTATGTCGATCAGAAGGCGACGGCCGACGTGCGCGACAAGCTGGTCGGCCTGCTCGACCTGCCGGATCTCTACGCGCTCGACCGGCTCGACCTTGCTGCCGCGACATCGATCGACACGGCCGCGCAGGCGCGCGTCACCGCGCTGCTGCAGCAGTTGTCCGATGCCGATTTCGTGCGCGCGCACGGCATGGTCGGGCGGCAGCTGCTGGGCGGCGGCAATCTGTCGAAGGTAACCTGGAGCTTCGTCCTCTACGAGCGCGGCGGCAACCGCAACTACGTGCGCATCCACGCCGACAGCCTCAACAAGCCGTTCGACATCAATTCCGGCGGCAAGCTGATGATGGGTTCGACCGCCAAGCTGCGCACGCTGATCACGTATCTCGACATCATGACCGTGCTGCACCACAGCCTGGCCGGCCTGCCGCCCGCCGCATTGCTGCGGATTGCGGCCGAGGCCCAGGACCCGCTGACCGGCTGGGCCGCTGAATACCTTGCCCGAGCCGAGGACCGCGCGCTGCGGCCGATGCTCGATGCGGCGATGCAGCGGCGCTATTCGGCGGCGCCCGGCACCTTCTTCACCGGCGGCGGGCTGCAAAGCTTCGGCAATTTCGAACATTCGGAAGATTACGAAAGACCGACCGTCGAAATCGCCTTCCAGCATTCGATCAACTGCGCTTTCGTTCGGCTCCTGCGCGATGTCGTGACGTATTACACGGCGGCCAGCGGCGTGCAGATCAAGCCGCTGCTCGACAATCCCGACGATCCGCAGCGCATCGCCTATCTGCGCCGGTTTGTCGACAACGACAGCCGGCTCTTCCTGCACCGGTTCTACAGCGACTTTTACGGGCTCAACCCGAGGGAGGCGCTCGACCTGCTGGCGAGCCGCACCCGCCCGATCCCCAGCCGGCTGACCGTGGTCTACCTGTCGGTACATCCCCACGCCCGCATCGCGCAGTTGCAGGAATTCCTGTTGGCGCATCTGCCGCACCTCGCGCTGACGCAACAGGAATTGTGGCACCTTTACCTGACCGATTCGCCGCAGCACCTGAACCTCTCCGACCGCGGCTATGTCTCCGGCATTCACCCGCTGGAATTGTGGCTGGTGCGGTATCTCGATCAGCACCCGCATGCCTCGTGGAACGAGGTCGTCAAGGCCAGCGCCCAGGTCCGTCAGGGCACGTACAAATGGCTGTTCCGCGGCGGCATGCACAAGCAGGACGTGCGCATCCGCATCCTGCTCGAGGAAGACGCCTTCGACAAAATTGTTAACAACTGGCGCGCCGTCGGTTACCCGTTCGCCCATCTCGTGCCCTCGCTCGGCACTGCGCTCGGCGCCTCCGGCGATCGTCCCGATGCGCTGGCGAAGCTGATGGGCATCATCCTGAATAACGGGGTCAGAAAGCCGACCGTCACGATCCAGCATTTGCAATTCGCCGCCGGCACGCCCTATGAGACCGACCTGTCGCCGACCGGCAAGCCCGAACGGGTGATGCCGCTCGCCGTTGCTGAGACCGTGCAACGCGCGCTCTTGGGGGTCGTCGCCGACGGCACCGCCAGCCGCCTGCGCGGCGCGTATACGATGCCCGACGGCGCGCCGCTGCTGGTGGGCGGCAAGACCGGCACCGGCGACAACCGCTTCGACCATTTCGCGCGCGGCGGCGGCATCACCTCGTCGCGGGTCATCGATCGCACCGCGACCTTCGTGTTCTTTCTCGGGCCCCGCTACTACGGAACCGCGACCGTCTACACGCCCGGCAAGTACGCCGCGCGTTTCCACTACTCCAGCGCGCTCGCAGTACAGCTCGTCAAGGTGCTGAAGCCGGAGCTGATGCCGCTGATCGAGGCGCCGGCCGCGGCGGCCGTGCCGCAGGCTCTGGCCGACCGGTCGCACCCGGAGTAGCGTGCGGCGTTTCCCCTTCTGCGGCACTAAGGGGAAGGGAGGTCACGATGGCTATCGTTCTCGACCACACGATCGTCCCGGCGCACGACAAGGTCGCGTCGGCCCGGTTTTTTGCCCGCATCTTCGGGCTTGAATACCAGGGCCCGCATTCGCATTTCGCGCCGGTTCAGGTCAACGACGCGCTGACCCTCGATTTCGACGAGCGCGGCGATTTCGACTCGCACCACTATGCGTTTCGCATCAGCGACGCGGAGTTTGACGCGATCTTTGCGCGCGTCCGGGCGGAAGGCATCGCCTACGGCAGCGGACCGCGCTCGCGTTGTGACATGCAGATCAACCATCGGCGCGGCGGCCGCGGCTTTTATTTCGAGGACCCGAACGGCCACGTGCTCGAAGTCATGACGGCTTAGGCCGCCGTTGCCGTCGCCGCCCACGACACCATCGTCCTGCCATCGCCGGCCGCCGCGCCGCCTCAGCCGCGCCAAAACTGTTTCGTTGCGAGCCTTGCGCCCTCGGCCATCGCCGCCAGCTTGGCCCACACCACGTCGGGATCGACGGCGGCCTGGCCGACCCAGGTGCCAAAGCCGCAATCGCTGCCGGCGATGACGTTGTCGCGGCCGACGAGGTTGGCGCAGCGGGCGATGCGCTGGGCGACCAGCTCCGGGTGCTCGATAAAGTTCGATTTCGACTCGATGACGCCAGGAATGATGGTCTTGCCCTCCGGCAGCTTGACCTCTTCGAACAGGGTCCATTCGTGCGCGTGGCGCGGGTTCGCCGCTTCGAAGGAGATCGTCGCCGGCCGCGCCGTAAACACGATGTCGATGATGTCGGCGAGCGGCACGTCGCGGTGGTGCGGCCCCTCGTAATTGCCCCAGCACAGATGCAACCGCGCCGCTTCCGGCGGCACTGCGGCCAGCGCATGGTTCAGCGCCGCGACATGCAGCCCGGCCCGCTTGCGGAATTCCTCGAGCGATAAATCGGCGTATTGGATGTGCCGGCCCATCGCCAGGTCCGGGCAATCAATCTGCACGATGATGCCGGCGGCGGCGATCGCCTCGTACTCGCCGCGCATCGCCTCGGCGATCGCAAACAGGTACGCCTCCTGGGTCGGGTAATGGTCGTTGCGGAAGAACAGCGAGATGACCCCCGGCGAGGCGGCGGTGAGAAACCCGCCGGCGGCGCCCGTGCCGGCAAGAGCCGCTTGCAGGTTGGCGATGTCGGCGAGCGGCGCGGCCGGGTCGCCGACCGCGATCGGGCCGGTGCAGGCCGGGGTTCGGCGGCGCGAACGTCCCGGATCGCCGAACACGCGCTGCGCCAGCTTTGGGAAGTCGGCCAAGTCCTGATAGACGAAGGTATTGCTGGCGCCGGCGAACCCGGTCAGCCGGTCCTTGACGTAGGTGGCGTAGCTCGGCTTCGACATCTCGCCGTCATTGACCAGATCGACGCTCGCAGCGACCTGTTTCTTGACGATTTCGGCTACCGCTTCGCCGATCTGCGCCGCCAGCGCGGTGCGGTCGACCGGCACGCCTTCCTCCTTGGCGAACATCGCCTGGATCAGCGCGTCGGGCCGCGGCAGGCTGCCGGTGTGGGTCGTCAAAAACCGATCGAACCCATACGCCATCAACGCCTCCGACGCATCTGCATCGCCGCTCCGTCACCCCGTCGAATTAAGCGCTCTGATCTCCCATCTGCCAAGCATCCACACCGGGATCATCGAATGATCCAGCGCGTTTGGGATTTCAGGCCGAGGCCTCTCGGCCCGAAAGGATCGGCAGCATCGCGCGTCACGCCTTGTTGCGGGCGATCAGCTGGCGGGCGATGATGATCCGCTGCAGTTCGTTGGTGCCTTCGCCGATCAAGAGGAGCGGCGCGTCGCGGTAGTAGCGCTCGATATTGAACTCCTTCGAATAGCCGTAGCTGCCGTGGATGCGCATCGCTTCAAGACTGACGGCGACCGCGGCCTCCGATGCGAACAGTTTGGCCATGCCGGCTTCCAGATCGCAGCGCTCGCCGCGGTCGTAGATATTGGCCGCGCGCTCGGTCAGGAGGCGCGCCGCCTCGACCTGCGTCGCCATGTCGGCGAGCTTCAATTGGATCGCCTGATGCTCCCAGATCGGCCTGCCGAACGCGCGGCGCACCTGGCTGTAGGCGATCGACTCGTCGAGCGCCGCTTGGGCCAAGCCGACGCCGCGCGCCGCGACATTGATGCGCCCCAATTCGAGGCCGCCCAGCGCATGCTGCAACCCGCGCCCCTCGGCGCCGCCGATCAGCCGGTCGGCCGGCACCCGGTAATCGGCGAAGGTCAGCTCGGCCGTGTCGATGCCCTTGTAGCCGAGCTTTTCGAGCTTGCGGCTGACCGTCAACCCCGGCCCCTTCTCGGCGAGAAACAGGCTCATGCCGCGATGGCGCGGCTCTGCGGTCGGATCGGTTTTGACAAGCAGCGCGAAAATCTGGCCGTGGATGCCGTTCGAGATCCACATCTTCGTGCCGTTGACGACATAGGCATCGTTGCCCTGGCGCCGTGCGGTCGTGCGGATCGCCTGCAGATCGGTGCCGCAATCGGGTTCTGTCAGCGCCAGGCCGCCGCGCAGTTCGCCGGTCGCAAAGCGTGGCAGAAACTGCTGTTTCTGGGCCGGCGTGCCGAAGCGCTCGACCGCGGCAGCCATGATCAGGTGGGAATTGAAAATGCCGGCCAACGACATCCAGACGGTCGAGACCCGCTCGCAGATCTTGGCATAGGTTGCCGCCGGCAGCCCGAGGCCGCCGTAATCCGCGCCGATCGTCGCGCCGAACAGGCCGAGCTCCTTCATCCCCTCGACGATCGCCTCGGGATAGATGTCGTCGTGTTCGAGCGCGTGCACGTGCGGCTTGACCTCGCGCTCGAGAAAGCGCCCGAGGCTGTCGAGGATCATTCGGTCCTGTTCGGCGTCTGCCGTTTTTGTCATGGAAATTCACCACAGAGGCACGGAGGGCACAAAGAGCGTACCCGTCATTGCGAGGCGCGCGAAGCGCGACGACGCAATCCCGCGGTCTGCCGCGAACCTGCGCGGGATTGCTTCGCTGCGCTCGCAATGACAAACCTCTACGCGGCGAGCTCGGGAGGTCGAGATGGTCGCGATACCGAGGGAGGTCGCGCCGCGGCGCTGGCGGGCCGAGGCCGGGCGCTGCTTCGAGGATTTTATGCTCGGCGATACCTATGAGCATCGCCCGGGCCGCACGATCTCTGACGCGGACAATACGTGGTTCACCCTGTTGACGATGAACCAGCATCCGCTGCATTTCGACGCCGCCTATGCGGCGCAGAGCGAATTCGGGCGCCCGGTCGTCAACAGCTGCCTGACCCTGGCGATTGTCGCCGGCCTGAGCGTCGCCGATGTCAGCCAGCAGGCGATCGCCAATCTCGGTTGGACCGACATCAGGCTTACCGCGCCGGTCTTTGTCGGCGACACGATTTATGCCGAGAGCGAGGTCATCGCCAAGCGTCCGTCGCAATCGCGCCCGGCCCAGGGCATCGTCACGGTGCGCACGACCGGCCGGAAGGCCGACGGCACCGTGTTCATGACGTTCGAGCGCACGGTGCTGGTGCCGAAGCGCGGCCATGGCGTCGAAGGCTAGCGCCGCCGACGCGCGGCCGCGCGGCGTGCGCATCGTCGGTGGTATTCATCGCGGCCGGCGGCTGGTCGTGCCGGCGGGCGAGACCGTGCGGCCGACCGGCGACCGCGCCCGCGAAGCCGTGTTCAACATCCTGTCGCACGGCGCGTTTGCCGCCGCGGGCCTGCCCTTCGCCGGCCGGCCGGTCGTCGACGCGTTTGCCGGCACCGGCGCCTTTGGCCTCGAAGCCCTGTCGCGCGGCGCCGGCGCGGCCGTCTTCATCGAGCAGGGACGCGACGCGCTGACGGTATTGCGCCGCAACATCGCCGCGCTCGGCGAGGAGGAGCGCGCGCATATCGTCGCGGGCGATGCGACGCGGCCGCCGCGCGCGCCGTTTGCCGCCGCCGTCGTCTTTCTCGACCCGCCCTACGGCAGCGGGCTGGCGGCGCCGGCGCTCGCCGCGCTGGCCGCCGGCGGCTGGCTGCTGCCCGATGCGCTGGCGATCGTCGAGATTGCCGCCACCGAGAGCTTGCAGCCGCCGGCCGGGTTCAGCATCGTTGACGCGCGCACCTACGGCGCGGCGCGGCTCGTCTTCCTGCGCCGCCGGCAGCCTTCGGGAGAACCGGAATGAGCGACAATCTGCCCAGCGTGACCTTGCCAAACGGCGAGCGGGTGCCGGCCCTGGGCCTCGGCACCTGGCATATGGGCAACGACCGCCGCCGGGCCGCAGCCGAGGAGGCGGCCGTGAGACTCGGCATCGAGCTTGGCATGACGCTCGTTGACACGGCCGAGATGTACGGCAGCGGCGGTGCGGAGGAGATCGTCGGCCGCGCCGCCCAGGGAAGGCGCGACCAGCTGTTCATCGTCAGCAAGGTGCTGCCGTACAACGCGTCGCAGAAGGGTGTCGTCGAGGCCTGCGAGCGCAGCCTCAAGCGATTGCAGACCGACCATATCGACCTCTACCTCTTGCACTGGCGCGGCTCGGTGCCGTTGCCCGAGACGCTGGCCGGCTTCGCGCGCCTCCAGCGCGACGGCAAAATCCGCCACCACGGCGTCAGCAATTTCAGCAGCGACGACCTGCGGCAATGGGTGGCGCTCCAGGGCGGCGAGAGCGTCGCGGCCAACCAGATTCTCTATAATCTCCAGCGCCGCGGTCCGGAATGGGATGTGATCCCGTGGTGCCGCGAGCGCCGGATCGCGATCATGGCCTATACGCCCTTGGGGCAAGGCAGCTTTCTCGCCAACCGCGCGCTGGCCGAGATCGCCGCCCGGCACGCCGCGACGCCGGCGCAAGTCGCGCTCGCCTGGCTCCTGCGCCAGGACGGCATGATCGTGATCCCGAAGGCGACGCAATTGCAGCACGTGCGCGACAACCGCGGCGCGATCGACCTGAAGCTCACCGACGCCGACTTGACTGCGCTCGACCGCGCCTTCCCGCCGCCCAGGGGCAAAACCCCGCTCGGCATGCTGTGAGCCGGCGCAGTTGCGGGACGACTATCACCTTCTCACGCCGTGATGATTCGTTATTCTCAGATGCTTGAGGGCCCGCCGGACGGCCTGGAGGCGTTCGCCATCTGCCGCAGCGGCTGCGGCTTCCAGCAAATTCCTGGAATTTGCGGAGTCTTGCGGCGTCGCCGCGCCCCGACCACGCTCGATGATGGCCAGGGCCTCCTCCCGCGCTTCATAGGTATCGTTGGCGATAATTTCTGCCAGGATCGTTAACGGGACATCCGCTCTAAGCTGGTCCAGAGCGTAGAGCAAGCTGCCGCGTGCGCCTCGTGTGTCGGGTCGGGCGAGCAGATCGATCAGCTTTTCCTTGGCAACGCCGGCCCGTAAATCGGCTAGCGCCAAGGCCGCTGCATTGCGCACTCGGGGCGACTTGGCATTTTCGAGCATTCGCAGAGCTTTTGCAATGCGTGGGCCGCGCGGCGAGCGCTGGCTCTTCAGCAGTCGTAACTCCTCAAGGATGCGGCCCTCATCTGCGGCAGATGGCACCGGCTGAAGCGCATCTACATCCATAGGAATGACCCAGCGCGACTCTGTCGCTCATTTGGAGACGGGCCGACCCCGGCTAACCCAATCATTGTACGCCCGCTCGGCCTCGTGGCGATCGACGATATCGCCGCCGCCGGCTTCGTCCTTGCCCGCGCGGTGCCACCATCGTCTGAACTCGGTGAAATCCGGCTTGTCTTCAAGACCGAACCATCTGTCGCGCCGGGCGGCGCGCCCGCCCCGCATCGAATTTGGGCGCAGCTCACGCCGTTGCGGCGCCGTCGACGGGGAGCGTGGCGCCGGAGACGAACGAGGCGTCGTCGGACAACAGGAACAGCGCGGCGTTGGCAATTTCCTCGGGCTTGCCGGTGCGGCGCAGCGGGATCTGCTGGCTGCGGCGGATGATCAGCGCCTCCTTGTCCTGGTCGCCGGGAGCCTGCTGCTGGTCGGGGCGGGCGACGAAGACGCGCAGCATATCGGCGACGCCGACCGCCGCGCCTTCCTTGGCAAACCGCAAGGCGCCCGCCCGCCCCATGCCCGAGGCCGCCGCCGTCACGATGCCGATCTTGTTCTCCAGGTGCATCGGATCAGCCAAGCCGCCTCTCCGCCCGCGCTACTCGGCCGCGCCGAGGGTGCGCTGCTCTTCAAGCTGCGGCGCCGCCGCGGCCTCGGCGGCGGCTTCCGCCTCGGCGGCGAGGGCGACCAACTCGCGGTCGCGCTCGGCGGCGACTTCCTTGAGCCGGGCGATGACACTGCCGGTGCCGGCCGGGATCAACCGGCCGACGATGACGTTTTCCTTCAAGCCGGTCAGTTCGTCGATCTTGCCGGAGACGGCCGCTTCGGTCAGGACGCGGGTCGTCTCCTGGAACGACGCCGCCGAGATGAAGGAATTCGTCTGCAGGCTCGCCTTCGTGATGCCTTGCAGCACCGGATGGGCGACGGCCGGCCGCAGCCCCTCGGCCTCGGTCTTGGCGTTCTCGTGATCGAACTCGATGCGGTCGATCTGCTCGCCGGCGAGGAACGTCGTGTCGCCGGGCTCCTCGATCTCGACCTTTTGCAGCATCTGGCGAACGATGACTTCGATGTGCTTGTCGTTGATGCGCACGCCCTGCAGCCGGTAGACCTCCTGGATCTCGTTGATCAGGTAGCTCGCCAGCTCCTCGACCCCGAGGATGCGCAGGATGTCGTGCGGCACCCGGCTGCCGTCCATCATGAGGTCGCCCTTCAGCACATAATCGCCCTCCTGGACGCTGATGTGCTTGCCCTTCGGGATCAGGTACTCGACCGGCGCAGCGCCCTCGCCATCGGTCGGGATCACCAGGATGCGGCGCTTGGTCTTGTAGTCCTTGCCGAATTCGACGCGTCCCTCGGTCTCGCTGATGATCGCGAAATCCTTGGGCTTGCGTGCCTCGAAGAGTTCCGCGACGCGCGGCAGACCGCCGGTGATGTCGCGCGTCTTCGAGCTCTCGCGCGGGATGCGGGCGAGCACGTCGCCGGCCTTCACCTGCGCGCCGTTGTCAACTGACAGGATCGCATCGACCGGCAGGAAATAGCGCGCTTCGAGGCCGTTCCCGAGCGTCAGCACGTCGCCCTGCTCGTCGCGCAACGTGACGCGCGGCCGCAGGTCGCCGCCGCGCGGCTGCTGCTTCCAATCGACGACGACCTTGGACGAGATACCGGTCGCCTCGTCGACGACCTCGCGCATCGAAACGCCCTCGATCAGATCAACATAATGGCCGATGCCGTCCTTCTCGGTGATGATCGGCACCGTGTAGGGGTCCCATTCGGCGAGCCGGTCGCCGCGATGCACCTCCTTGCCGTCGTCCGCCAAGAGGCGGGCGCCGTAGGGTACGCGGTGCCGTGCCTTTTCGCGGCCGGCGTCATCGACCAGCACGATTTCGCAGTTGCGCCCCATGACGACCGGCAGGCCGGCCGAATTCATCACGATGTTGCGGTTCTTGACCTCGATTCTGCCGTCGAACGCCGCCTCGATCGACGACTGCTCGGCACCGCGCTGCGCCGCCCCGCCGATGTGGAACGTGCGCATCGTCAATTGCGTGCCCGGTTCGCCGATCGACTGCGCCGCCATGACGCCGACCGCCTCGCCGATATTGACGAGCGTGCCGCGTGCCAGGTCGCGCCCGTAGCACTTGACGCAGACGCCGGTATGCGCCTCGCAGGTCAAGACCGAGCGGATCGACACCGCGTCGATGCCGGCGCGCTCGATCGCGTCGACCGCGTCCTCGTCAATGAGTTCGCCGGCCGGCAGCACGACCTCGCCCGACAGCGGGTCGCGCACGTCGACCGCAGCACAGCGGCCGAGGATGCGGTCGGCGAGCGATGCGATGATCTCGCCGCCCTCGACGACCGAGCGGGTCAAGAGGCCGCGCGTCGTGCCGCAATCCTCTTCGAAGATGATCGCATCCTGCGCGACATCGACGAGGCGGCGCGTCAGATAACCGGAATTGGCGGTCTTCAGCGCCGTGTCGGCGAGGCCCTTGCGGGCGCCGTGCGTCGAATTGAAGTATTCGAGGACGGTCAACCCCTCCTTGAAGTTGGAGATGATCGGGGTCGCGATGATCTCGCCCGAGGGCTTTGTCATCAGCCCGCGCATGCCGGCCAACTGCTTGATCTGCGCCGCCGAGCCGCGGGCGCCGGAATCCGACATCATCCACACCGAGTTGATCGGCTCGCCCGGCCGCTCGGCGCGGATCACCTTGAGCATCTCGTCGGCGACCTTTTCCGAGCAGGCGGTCCAGGCATCGACCTCCTTGTTGTACTTCTCGCGCTGGGTGATGAGGCCGTCCTGATACTGCTGCTCGTATTCCTTGACCTGCTCGGTGACCCGCTGCACCAGCTCGTGCTTGGCCTCGGGGATGATCAGGTCGTCCTTGCCGAACGAGATGCCGGCCTTGCACGCCTGCTGGAAGCCCAAGGCCATGAGCCGGTCGCAGAAGATGACCGTCTCCTTCTGGCCGCAGAAGCGGTAGACATGGTCGATCAGTTCGCTGATCACCTTCTTGCCGAGGAGCTGGTTGATCAGCTCGAACGGCACCGCCGGATGGCGCGGCAGGATTTCAGAGAGGAGCATGCGGCCGGGCGTCGTGTCGACCCGCCGCACGATCGGCCTTCCCTCCGCATCGACGCCCGAGAAGCGCGCCTTGATACGGGTGTGCAGCGTCACCGCCTTGGAGGCGAGCGCCTGCTCGATCTCGCCGACATTGGTGAACGCCATGCCTTCGCCCGGTTCGCCCGCACGCTCGGTCGTGATGTGATAGAGGCCGAGCACGATGTCCTGCGACGGCACGATGATCGGCTTGCCGTTGGCCGGCGACAGGATGTTGTTGGTCGACATCATCAGGACGCGCGCTTCGAGCTGCGCCTCCAAGGACAGCGGCACATGCACGGCCATCTGGTCGCCGTCGAAATCGGCGTTGAAGGCGGTGCAGACCAAGGGGTGCAGCTGGATCGCCTTACCCTCGATCAGCACCGGCTCGAACGCCTGGATGCCGAGGCGGTGCAGCGTCGGCGCGCGGTTCAGCAATACCGGGTGCTCGCGGATCACCTCTTCGAGGATGTCCCACACTTCCGGCCGTTCCTTTTCGACCATGCGCTTGGCGGCCTTGATCGTGCTGGCCATGCCGTAGAGTTCGAGCTTCGAATAGATGAACGGCTTGAACAGCTCCAAGGCCATCTTTTTCGGCAGGCCGCACTGGTGCAGTTTCAGCTCGGGGCCGACGACGATGACCGACCGCCCGGAATAATCGACGCGCTTGCCGAGGAGGTTCTGGCGGAAGCGGCCCTGCTTGCCCTTCAGCATGTCGGACAATGATTTCAGCGGCCGCTTGTTGGCGCCGGTGATGATGCGGCCGCGGCGGCCGTTGTCGAACAGCGCATCGACCGACTCCTGCAGCATGCGCTTCTCGTTGCGCACGATGATGTCGGGCGCGCGCAATTCGATGAGCCGCTTCAGCCGGTTGTTGCGGTTGATGACGCGCCGGTAGAGGTCGTTCAGGTCGGAGGTCGCGAAGCGGCCGCCGTCCAACGGCACCAGCGGACGCAGTTCGGGCGGGATGACCGGCACGACTTCGAGGATCATCCATTCCGGCCGGCTGTTCGATTCGATGAACGCCTCGACCAGCTTCAGCCGCTTGACGAGCTTTTTGCGGCGCGCCTCGGAGTTGGTGTCACGCAATTCCTCGCGCAGCCGCGTCTTTTCCTCGGCAAGATCGATCGCCGACAGCATCGTGCGCAGCGCCTCCGCGCCGATCGACGCGGTGAACTGGTCCTCGCCGTATTCGTCCTGGTATTTGAAATATTCCTCTTCGCCGAGCAGCTGGTGCAGTTTGAGCGGCGTCAAGCCGGGCTCGATGACAACGAAGTTCTCGAAATAGAGGATGCGCTCGAGATCTTTCAGAGTCATGTCGAGCAACAGGCCGATGCGGCTCGGCAGCGACTTCAGGAACCAGATATGCGCCACCGGCGAGGCCAGCTCGATATGGCCCATGCGGTCGCGCCGCACCTTCGACAGGGTGACCTCGACGCCGCATTTCTCGCAGATGATGCCGCGATACTTCATCCGTTTGTACTTGCCGCACAGGCACTCGTAGTCCTTGATCGGCCCGAAGATGCGGGCGCAGAACAGGCCGTCGCGCTCCGGCTTGAACGTGCGGTAGTTGATCGTCTCGGGCTTCTTGATCTCGCCGAAGGACCAGGAACGGATGCGCTCCGGGCTGGCGATCGAGATTTTGATCTGGTCGAAGCTTTGCGGCCCCGACACCTGCCCGAAGATGTTCATCAATTCGTTGTTCATCGAGGACCCCTCTCGAGAGTCTGCAACCTTAGCAACCTTAACCCGTCATGCCCGGACTTGATCCGGGCATCTTTTCAGCCGGCTGCGTGGATGGCCGGGTCAAGCCCGGCCATGACGCGGAATAGAGCTGGCGGCGCATCAATAGCTGCGCTGCTCCAGTTCGACGTTGAGGCCGAGCGAGCGCAGCTCCTTGACGAGCACGTTGAACGATTCGGGCACGCCCGCCTCGAAATTGTCGTCGCCGCGGACGATCGCCTCGTACACCTTGGTGCGGCCGGAGACGTCGTCCGACTTCACCGTCAGCATCTCCTGCAACGTGTATGCCGCGCCGTAGGCCTCCAGCGCCCACACCTCCATCTCGCCGAACCGCTGGCCGCCGAACTGCGCCTTGCCGCCCAAAGGCTGCTGCGTGACGAGGCTGTACGGCCCGATCGAGCGGGCGTGGATCTTGTCGTCGACCAGGTGGTGCAGCTTCAGCATGTAGATGTAGCCGACCGTGACCTTGCGGTCGAACGGCTCGCCGGTGCGCCCGTCGACCAGCGTGACCTGCCCCGACGAGGCAAGCCCGGCGCGGTTCAGCATGCCGACGATATCGTCCTCGCGGGCGCCGTCGAACACCGGGCTCGCCATCGGCACGCCGCCCGTCAACTCGCCGGCCAGTTCGACGAGGTCGGCGTCGGGCAGCGCCTCGACCTCGCTGCGGCCGTCGCCTTCGTAGATCTCGCCCAACAGGCGGCGCAGATCGCCGCCGGCGCCGGCATCGCGCCGCATCCGGTCGAGCACCTCGCCGATCCGCAAGCCCAGCCCATGCGACGCCCAGCCGAGGTGGGTTTCGAGAATCTGGCCGACATTCATGCGGCTCGGCACGCCCAGCGGGTTCAGCACGAGATCAACGGGCGTGCCGTCTTCGAGATACGGCATGTCCTCGATCGGCATGATGCGCGAGATGACGCCTTTGTTGCCGTGCCTTCCGGCCATCTTGTCGCCCGGCTGCAGCTTGCGCTTCACGGCGACGAAGACCTTGACCATCTTCATGACGCCGGGCGGCAGTTCGTCGCCGCGCTGCAATTTCTCGACCCGGCTCTCAAAACGCGACTGCAATTCCTGCAGCGCATCGTCCATCTGCTTTTTGAGCGCCTCGATGTCGGCCATGCGCGTGTCGTCGAGCACCGTGATCTGGCGCCATTGGCCGGGCGTGTATTCGGCCAGCAATTCCTCGGTGACCTCGCTGCCCGATTTCATGCTCCGCGGGCCGCCGACCGTCGTCTGGCCGAGCAGCAATTCCTTCAGGCGCGCATTGAAGCTGCGTTCGAGGATCGCGCGCTCGTCGTCGCGGTCCTTCTGCAGCCGCTCGATCTCGGCACGCTCGATCGCCAAGGCGCGCTCGTCCTTGTCGACGCCGCGGCGCGAGAACACCCGCACCTCGACGATCGTGCCGGAGACGCCGGGCGGCAGGCGCAGCGAGGTGTCGCGCACGTCGGACGCCTTCTCGCCAAAGATCGCGCGCAGGAGCTTCTCTTCCGGCGTCATCGGCGATTCGCCCTTCGGCGTCACCTTGCCGACCAGGATGTCGCCCGGCTTCACTTCGGCGCCGATATAGACGATGCCGGCCTCGTCGAGGTTTTTCAGCGCCTCCTCGCCGACATTCGGGATGTCGCGGGTGATCTCCTCCTGGCCGAGCTTGGTGTCGCGCGCCGAGGCCTCGAATTCCTCGATGTGGATCGAGGTGAACACGTCGTCCGACACGATGCGTTCGGAAATCAGGATCGAATCCTCGAAGTTGTAGCCGTTCCACGGCATGAAGGCGCACAACACGTTGCGCCCCAAGGCCAGTTCGCCCTGCTCGGTCGACGGGCCGTCGGCGAGGATGTCGCCCGCCTGCACAAAATCGCCGACCGTCACCAGCGGCCGCTGGTTGATGCACGTATTCTGGTTGGAGCGCTGGAATTTCAAGAGGTTGTAGATATCGACGCCGGACGCCGCGGCCGAGGTTTCCTGCGTCGCGCGCACGACGATGCGGGTCGCGTCGACCTGATCGACGATCCCGGCGCGCCGCGCGATGATCGTGACGCCCGAATCGCGCGCTACGGTCTCTTCCATGCCTGTGCCGACGAGCGGCGCCTCGGCGCGGATCAGCGGCACCGCCTGGCGCTGCATGTTGGAGCCCATCAGCGCGCGGTTGGCGTCGTCGTTTTCGAGGAACGGGATCAGCGCCGCAGCGACCGAGACGAGCTGCTTCGGCGAGACGTCGATCAGATCGACGTCTTCGGGCCGGCACATGATGAAGTCGCCGTTTTTGCGGCAGCTGGTCAGATCGTCGGTCAGCCGGCCGGCAGCATCGACCGGCACGTTCGACTGCGCGATCGCGTACTTGCCCTCGTCCATCGCCGACAGATAGACGACCTCGTCGGTGACGCGGCCGTCGGCGACCTTGCGATACGGGCTTTCGATAAAGCCGTACTGGTTGACCCGCGCATAGGTCGCGAGCGAGTTGATGAGGC